>NZ_KZ679093.1 GCF_003024235.1 Arenimonas caeni
CGCGCAGGATGGACGTCAATTGAGCTCGCAGCGCCCGTGAGCTTGCCGCTGGAAACCGCGCAGTCGCGGCCCGGGACCAACGGAGGCCATCCGCAATTCATTGCCATGATTGAACTTTCACGGCTTCCGAAGCCGGGGGTTCGAATCCCTCCAGGCGCGCCATCCCCCCTGTTGCAGACGCCTGGCCGCCGATCATGGCGGCCGCCCGGCCGTCTCTGCGTATTTCCATGGGCGAGCTCCCGCCATGCCGGCGGCGCACCCTTCGGAGATGCCCATGCCCATTCGACCCTTCCTGATGCTGCTGGCCGCCGCCCTGGTGTCGTCGCCGGCCACCTCGGCGGCGTTCGAGCTCGACTGCGGCACGCTTCGCGAGGTCGTCGCCGGGGCCGACGATGGGTTCAGGACGTTTGCCGGCAAGCCGATTGCCCATGTCACCGCCGGCGCGATGCCCGTGCCCGATCCGGCCACCCTTGCCCGCCTGCAGGGTGAGTTCTCCCGGGAGAGCTGGGAGGCCAACCGGGCACTGGGCGGGGCCGCCGCCTGCACGGTGACCCATGTCCATCGCGCCGATGACGAGGTCAGCCTGCGCCAGGAAGAGTACGCCTGCCGCTACCCGGCGCAGCATGCCCTGCCCCTCTCCCTGGGCGAGGACCTGGCCAGGTGCCTGGACAAGCCCGCGGACCCGGATGCCGACGAGAGTTCGCTGGCGATCACCGTGGATGTTGTCGAGTCCGGCGAAGGCAATGCCGTCCTCCTCGTCGGCGCAGAGGCCAATCTGGCCGATGGCATGCGCCTGGTGGTCTCGTGGGCGCGCTGCGAGGCGAGGGAGCCAGGCGCCTGCGACGACGATGACGACAACGGGGAGGTCCGGCACGACCGACAGTCCAGGGAATGAGCCGCATGGCCCGACGCGCGATCCCCTGCCTGTTGCTGCTTTCCCTGGCCCTGCCGCCGTCGGGCCGCGCCGACGAACCCACCAGCGAGTCGCTGTGGCGGGAACGGCCGCCGCCGTTCCGCGTGTATGCCGAAGGCTTCGCCGGCGCGCCCCGCCCGGGCGCGGCGATCGAGACCCGGCTTGGCGTCGTGCCGTGGTTCCTGCCACCGCTTGATCCGAGCGCCGAGCGCAAGGCGGCGCTGGAACAGGCGGCCTCCCACGCAGCGGCCCGCTTTGCCTCGGCGGGCCTTCGCGCGCCGCGCATCACCCGCCGCGACGGCGTATTCCCGCTCTACTTCGTCCGGGACCTGGGCGCGGCGGCGGCCCAGTACGGCCCCGGCTACGGCGAAATCGGGATGACCGAGGCATTGCGAGTGGCCGAGGATGACTGGGACAGGGTCATCGCCATCGGCGAGGTGGACGGGTTCGGTCCGGACCTGGGCATCTACCCCGAGAAGGTGGCCGCCTCCGGAGCGCACGAGCTCTTCCATGGCGTACAGGCCAGCTACGCGCACTGGAGTGGCCACGACGCCACCCAGTCCCATGAGCAGAAATGGGTGACGGAAGCCCTGCCCGACGCCATCGCGCTTTGGGGCATCGAAGGCCTTGCCTTCCTCGGCAATCCTCCCTTCGATCCCCGCCGGCGATTCGCCAGCGGCAGCCAGCGCTTCGGCAAGGCGCTGGGCCTGCGGCCCTACGACTATCCGCTGGACATGCGCACGGCGCCGCCGTCGATGCCGATCTACCCGGGCGGAAAAACGGCGGAGTCTCGCCAGCAGATGGCTTCGTACATGACGAACTCGTTCTGGAGTTTCGTCTGGCAGCACAGCCTGCCCGCCGGCAAGGAATGGACGCCGATGTCGCGCGCCCTGCTGTTGCGCACGCCGGCGCGCGGCACCGCCAGCCTGCGCGAGGACAGCGTGGCCTGGACCCACCGCAGCCTGGTCGAATACCACCCGGCCTGGGTCGGTGGCCTTTATGACGCGCTGCCCGCCTTCATCGCCTGGTGGGTGGCTTACCCGGACCAGGTGATGCGCAGCCGCCGGGGCGAGTTCGCCCACCAGCGCTGGCTGGGGCATGCCTTCGTGGACGGTTGCCCGAGCTACGAGATCAACGAGGCGCAACCGGTGGTCAGCTTCAAGCTTGCCGTGCGTGAACTGGCCGCGGCCTGCGTGCGGGTGAAATGGACCGGTGCACCCGTCGGCCAGAGCGGCTGGCCGGCCGCCGCCCTTGTGGCCGTTGCCGCCGATGGCGGTGGTGAAGCCGCGCTGGACGACCTGCACGTCGGCATCCACGGCAGCGACCTGGGCAAGCCCGGCGGCTTCACCGACGCCAGCACCGGCCTGCCCGCGATCGCCTGGAGCGGGCTGTCGCTTGATCCGCTCAATCCGTCCCGCACCGAAGGCGAAACCGTCATCACCTTCACCAACGTCGCACGCGACCCCTTGGCGACCCGGCGGCGCAGCTACGACATCCAGCTCGGCGTCGGTACCGCTTCGGCCTCGGGCCAGGTCACGAAGCCGGCCGACGCAGCGCAGGCGCAGCCTGCGTCACGGGTGAGGGTCCCCGACAAACGGCGTGCCGTACCGGCCGTGGTGGCGCCTGGGAAAGGTCGGCCGCTCCAGGCCACCCCGGCACCGGCGGCTGGCAAGGATGACTGCGACAACGCGACCATGAAGACCGCCTCGGCCACGCTGATGGGCTTCGCGTCCCGCGTGCGCGAACGGCCGGCGCCCTCGATGCAGGCGATCTGCCTGGGTGCAGTGGCGTCGCTGGACCGCGATTCGCTGCAGCCACCGCTGGTGGCGGACGTCCAACTGAAGCTGCCGATGGTGCCGGTTGGACACGCGGGTCCCCTGCCGGGCGCCGAGGTGCACGTGGACTGGCGCGACCCGGCACTCGGTGGTCGCGGGAAGGACGGCGTTAGCGCCCGCACGCGCGACGTCCGGCTGGAGGTGGAGGAGTCGACGCTGGGCTTCGTGCGCGGCCGCTACGCCGCGCGCTTCGTCGCCGCGAAGCACGGCGTGGAAGGAGAACTGGCTGGCGACTTCCTCGTGTGGCGTGCGCATGCCGACGAACTGCGGCCTCCGGGCGATCCGCTGGACATGGCCTCGAGCGACCTGCTGCTGACCTTCGCCGCCACCGGGAAGGATGTCACGCAGATGCGGGCCCAGCTGGGGCGCCGCGGCGGCGAACGTGCCGACCGGGAACCCACCGGGGATGCCGGCGGCGCTTGTTCCCTGGACTGCGATGCCCTGCGCCACGGCCAGGTGAGCGCGAGCTGCCGAAGCGCCTTGGCGGAGCTGTACGAGGCCTGCGGCGACCATGTCGCCACCGACGCCGCCGAAGTCCGCGCCCTGGCGACCTGGATGCTGCGCAACATGCCCGAGCCAATGCGGACTGAAATGGTCGGGCAGTTGGTCGACCAGATCATGGCCATGCCGAGCGCGATGCGGGAGGACTGGGCAAGGAAGCTTCGCGCCGAGCGAGACGGCAACGGGCCCGGATCACCGAAGAACCCACGCTAGGGTCGGCCTCGGAAGACGGCCTTTACCCCGGCGTTCGTGACGGGAGCCGTCAGCATCAGCGATGTGGTCCACGTGCGGCCGGACGCCTGGAACCCTCCCCGCTGGCACCCGGCGGGCCGGCGCTGCGATTTCGTCCTTGTCCCCGCCGATGCCCAGGCACCGGCAGCGGGACGACCCCAACATCCAAAGGACGCCCCCAATGAAACTCCGCACCTCCCTGCTGGCTGCCCTCTGCCTCGCCGCCCCGGCCGCCATGGCTGCCGACGGCGACTGGACCGGCTGGTATGCCGGCCTGCACGCCGGCCACGGCTCGGGCAACTCCGATGCCCGCGTCGGCGTCGACGGCCAGTGGGCCATCGAAACCCCGGCGCTGCGCGACGAGGTGGCCGACACCTGGTCCACCGACCTCGACCCCAGCGGCGCCGCCTACGGCCTGCAGTTCGGCTACCAGCACCAGTTCGCCGGCGGCTTCGTGCTCGGCGCCGAAATCGACTGGAGCAAGCTCGACCTCGACGATTCGCGCAGCACCGGCATGCAGCCGACCGTCGCCTTCCCCGCGCTGGCCTACGACTTCGGCAACGCCATCGAGCTCGACGACAAGCTCGCGCTCAAGGGCCGCTTCGGCTACGCCAGCGGCCGCCACCTGTTCTTCGCCAGCGTCGGCTGGGTGCAGGTGGACGCCACGGCGCTCGCCGCGGTGGAGAGCAACGGTGGCTACCTCAAGCTCGGCCGCCACTCGGAAACCCTCGAGGGCACCGAGTGGGGCGTGGGTTACGAGTTCGACTTCGGAAACCAGTGGTCGCTGCGCGGCGAGTACCTGGTGACCGACCTCGACACCATGCGCTACGACACCGCCTACCTGCCGGGCAGCACCTTCACTTCGCCCGCGTACCTCGAAACGGTGCGCCAGGACGCGGACTTCGACACCTTCCGCATCGCCCTGAACTACCGCTTCTGATCCGCCGCCGGGGTCAGCCCTGGCTGGCCCCGGCCCTGGCGCGCGCGAGCGCGCCCTGGCGGCAACCGATGAAACGCGAGCTCCCGAGCCAGTCCTCGTCGGGGTAGTAGGCGAACACCAGCTGCCCCTGCTTGAGCGTGTCGATCATCTCGCGCGCCACCTCCGGCCGCACCGCCGGGCAGCCGAAGCTGCGGCCCAGGCGGCCCTGCAGCGCCGCGGTCAGCGGATCCACGTACGGCGCCCCGTGCATCACGATCAGCCGCTCGCGGGCGGCATCGTTCACGCCCGGCTCCAGCCCGTCCATGCGAAGCGAATAGCCATTGCCGCCGTGGTAGGTCTCGGCGGTGACGAACAGGCCCAGGCTCGACTGGTGGCTGCCGTTGCGGTTGGAGAAGGTCGTGGGCAGGTTTTCGCCGCTGCCCCGGCCGTGCGCCACGTGCTCGGCGTAAAGCAGCTTGCGCCGCTCCAGGTCGAACACCCACAGGCGCGGCTCGGTCGACGGCCGCGAATAGTCGATCACCGCCAGCCGGCTCGCCGAGGGCGCGCTCTCGGCGGCGCACTCGCGCGCTTCCAGCGCCAGCGCCAGCACCTTCGGGTCGGCCGCGGGCGCCTGCGCCTGCAGTTCGCCGAGCAGGGCCGGCTCGGCCAGCGCGGGGCCGGCCAGGGCCAGCAGGGCCCAGGCCAGGTCTCGGGTCAGGGCCATGGTCGGCCTCCTTGGGGTCATTGCCCCTCCAGATGGGGGGCGAGATCAGGGTTTTCATCCCCGGCCTGCAGGACGGTCAGCGTGGTGACAGGACCCAGGGCTTCGTCGGTGACCACCAGGGTCGCGCCCGGGGCCAGCACGTCGTAGAGCCGGGCCACGAACCCGGGGTCCACCCCCAGCGCGGCCGGGGCCAGCGTGCCGGCCGGGTCGTCGCCGCCATCGCCCAGCACCCGCAGCCAGCGCCGGCGCGGGCGGTCGGGCAGGACCGGGGCGACGTCGTCGCGGACGCCATCGAGCAGCAGGTAGGCCCGGGTACCCGCCGGGGCCGTCGCACCCACCGATACCGGCGCCCGGCCGATCTCCAGGCCTTCGCGCAGCACCACCATCTGCCGGTCCGCCGTGCTCAGCACCACGGTCAGGGCGCCGGGCGGCGCCGCCCCCGGTTGCCACGAGTAGCCCGCGCTGGCCGGCGGCGGCAGCGTGAGGTCGGTGCTGCGGGTGCCCGTGGCGGCCGCCGGCGACGGCGGGAACAGCGAGGGCTCGGCCAGTATCGGCGCCACGTTGGCACGCTCAGTGATCACCACTGTCATGCCGTGCGAGGTCACCTCGAACAGCTTCTCGGCGAAGGCCTCGGGCAGGCGCACGCAGCCATGCGAGGCCGGGTAGCCCGGCACGCGGCCCGCGTGCAGGGCGACGCCACCCCAGGTCAGGCGCTGCATGAACGGCATCGGCGCGTCGTCGTAGAGGTTGGAGTAGTGCTCGCGCTTCTTCTGCAGGATGGTGAACACGCCGGCCGGCGTCTCGTAGCCGGGCTTGCCCGTGCTCACGGTCGACTCGCCGATGCGCACGCCGTTGCGGTACACGCTGGCGCGCTGGTCGGGCAGGCTCACCAGCACCAGCACCGGGCCGGCCGGGGCGATCTCCGGGGTCCAGTGCCAGGTGCCCGGTGCCAGGGTCGGCGGCTGGGCCAGGGCCAGCGCCGGCCAGGCCAGGCAGGCCAGCAGCCAGCCCCGCCAGCCGGGGGCGGGCGCACGGGAAACGCTTGCATGGGGCGGGTGGGATCTATACATTAGCTTTGCCTAATATTTTGGAGTCTAGCATGAGAACCGTCCAGGACATGGTGGCCGAAGCCAAGGCACGGATCCGCGAAATCGGTCCCGACGAGCTGCGCCAGATGCAGGCGCGCGGGGTGCCGGTGGTGGACGTGCGCGAGCCCGGCGAGTTCGCCGAGGGCCACATCCCCGGCGCAGTGAACATCCCGCGCGGCGTGCTCGAGTTCGAGGTCGACGGCCACCCGGCGGTCAACTGCGTCAGGGACCCGGCGCTGGGCCACCGCGACCAGCCGGTCATCCTCAACTGCCGCAGCGGCGCCCGCAGCGCGATGGCGGCCGACGCCCTTCGCCAGCTCGGCTTCGCCGAACCGCTGTCGCTGGCCGGTGGCTTCATGGGCTGGGCCAACGCCGGCCTGCCGGTCGAGCGCTGAGGAGGCCGCCGTGGACGACAAGCGCATCGAGGTCACCCTGCACCAGCAGGAGGGCTACGCCTTCCGCATCGAGTTCGGCGACGGCATCGACGACCTGCTCAGCGACGAGCCGGCGCCGCTGGGCCAGGGCCAGGGCCCGAACCCGTCGAAGCTGCTGCTGGCGGCGGTGGCCAACTGCCTCGCGGCCAGCCTGACCTTCGCCCTGCGCAAGTTCGGCAACCAGCCGGGGCCGGTCACCGCCCGCATCAGCGGCGAGATGGCGCGCAACGAGGCCGGCCGCTGGCGCATCCCGCGGGCCCGCGTCGAGATCACGCTGGCCGAGCATCCGGGCGAGCACAAGCAGTTCGAACGCGTGCTCTCGCAGTTCGAACAGTTCTGCGTCGTCACCCAGAGCGTGCGCGACGGCATCGACGTCGAGGTGGAGGTGCGCGACGTCGAAGGCCGCGTGCTGCTCGGCGACAAGAGCTTCGAAGCCGGCGCCTGAGCGCCGGCCCCGGCCGGGCACTCAGGCGCCCTTGCGGGCCTCGATGATTTTTTTCGCGATGGCGGCATCGCCCTGCTCCAGCAGCTCCACCGGGGTGAACTGGAAGCCGGTGAGCACCATCGCCTCGCCCACGCACCACTCGCGCTGCTCCTTGTTGAGCACGGCCGCGCCGGCGGCGACGGCGGCCAGCAGTTCGGGCGTGGGCACGGTGTCCTGGGGCTCGGGCGCGCGCCTGGCCTGCGCGGGGGCGGACGCGCCCTTTTCCGCCTCGGCCTTGAGCCAGGCGACGCGGGCCAGGGCCACGGCCAGGCGGTCGCCACCGTCCTTGAGCGCCGGCGCGGCGCTGGCCAGGGCGCCGAGCAGGGCGTCGCGCTCGACCTCCAGCGCCTTGAGTGCCTTTTCCTGCGCCGTCTGCCGGTCCTCGGCCGCCTTCACCATGCCCTCGAGCTGGAGGATTTCGCTGGCCGGGTCGAGCAGGCTTTTCGCGCCCAGCAGGCGCATCACCTTCTCGCTCAGGCGGGCGTGGATGGCGGGATCGGAGAACTTCAGGTCGCGTGCGGCGGTCTGCCAGGCCAGGGCAACCTGGCTGACGGTCTGCGCCTTTTCCGAGGGCGCCCCCGGGGCGGCTTCGTTCACCGGCGCAGTGGCCGGCGCCAGGCTGGCGTTGGCCACCTGCTGGATGGCCAGGTCCAGGCGCTCGCACAGCTCGGTCTTCTGGAAGTCGCGCGAGAGCTTGCGCAGCTCGATGCGGCAGTCGATCAGCAGGGCGCGCAGGTCTTTCATGCCGCCATTCTATGCCGGCGACAGGCCGGCTGGCGTCAACGGGCCAGCAGGAAGTGCAGCAGGTTGTTCTGGAAGTACGGGTTCACCGACAGCTGGTCGTGCTGCTCGCACAGGAAGAAGCTCTGGGCGAAGGGAAAGGTGTCGTAACCGGCGCCCACGCCCTCGACCAGGCCGCGGCCGAGCTGGGATTCGCGGGTCACCAGGCCGTCGCCGGGCAGCATCAGCAGGCGCTCGTAGTCCACGCCGGGCACCCGCGCCTTCACTTCCTCGGGGCGCACCACCAGCCGCTCGCCCTTCTCGTCGTGATCGAGCACGGCGCGGCCTGGGGTGAGCGTGCAGTCGCCGCCGAACACCGCCACTTCCACGCCGTGGGAGTGGATGGGCTGGTTGAGCGCCAGCTGCAGGTGCTTGCCGCGGTCGAGGTGGCGCACGAAGTACGACTGCAGCTCGGCCATCTGCAGGGCGCCGGTTTCATGGTCGGGCGCGGCCGCCAGCACCCGCTGCTCGACCTCGGGCGAGAACACGCCCCAGCGCCGGGCGCGCCAGGCGTCGGCGTCGTAGATGTCGAAATCGACGAGCTTGCCGTCGGTGCCGTAAATCACCCGGAGTTCGGGATGGGGCAGCGTTTCGAACGGCGTGGCCATGGTCACCAGCACCTCCACCGGCACGGTGCGGAAGGCGACCTTCACGCCCTTCTGCAGGCGCTCGAGGCTGATCACCGAACCCAGGTTGGGCGTGCCCAGCAGCACCATGCGGCGGATGCGGTGCGCGCCCTCGTCCCAGGGGGTGAACGTGGGCTGGTCGAGCACGTCGGTGGGCCCGTAGCGCAGGTAGTAGTTGGCGATCAGGCCACCGTTGCTGTGCGCCAGCAGGTCCACGGGCAGGTCCGGGTCGCCGTAGTCCTTGCGAATCTGCTCGACCATCGCGTGCAGCTGGCGGACGGCGTGGATGTTCTCCTTGCGCCAGTCGTAGAGCAGCACGTAGTAGCGGCGGCGGTCTTCGCCGCCGTTCACCGGCTGCCCGGGTTCGGCGCGGCGGAAGCGGCCGACCCGCTCGAGGGCGTCGATCAGCGCGCCGTAGTAGTCCACCCGCGCCACGCCGTAGAACAGGTCGCCGGGCACCAGGCCGCCACCCGCGGCCTCGACCGCGCGCACGCGCGCCAGCTCGCGGTAGTTGCTGAAGGCCAGCGTACCCAGGCCGCCCGGCCAGTACTCCTTGCCGGTCTCGCGCTCGACCAGGGTCGAGCCCATCAGGCCGTGGATGATGATCACCGGCGGCTGCGCCGGGTTGGCGGCTTCGGCCTCGTACAGGCGCGCCAGGTCCGGGCGCGCGGGCGCGCCGGAGCATGCCGCCAGCACGAGGCTGGCGAACAGCAGCCAGGGCAGCCGTTTCAGGAAGGTCTTCATGGATGGCGGCATTCTCACACGCCGGGGGTGAACCCGGGCACCGCCGGAAGTCCCGGCCGCCGCCCCGCCGCGCGACGCAGGGGAGGGACGGGGGCGACGGGGCGACGCGGGTTCAGGCGGCAACCGACTCGTGCAGCGTCGGGTAGTCGGTATAACCCTCCGGGCCGGGGCTGTAGAGCTTGTCGGCCTGCATCTCGGCCAGCGGCGCGCCCTTGGCCAGGCGGGCCGGCAGGTCCGGGTTGGCGATGAAGGGGCGGCCGAAGGCGATCAGGTCGGCGCGGCCGGCCTGCAGGTCGGCTTCGGCGCGCCGGGCGTCGTAGTCGCCGGCCAGGATCAGGGTGCCGCTGAAGCGCTTGCGCACCTGGTCGACGAATTCGACGGGCACGGCGCCCGGGGTGGCGATCAGGCTCAGGTAGGCGATGCCGCGGCGCGACAGCTCGTCCACCAGCGCCAGGGTCTCCTCCGCCTCGCCCTCGTAGTTGGCGGCCAGGTCGTTGAAGGCGTTGAAGGGCGAGATGCGCACGCCCACGCGGCCGGCGCCGATGGCGGCGACGGTGGCGTCCACCAGCTCGAGCAGGAAGCGACGGCGGTTCTCGCCGCTGCCGCCGTAGGCGTCGGTGCGCTGGTTCGACTTGGGGTTGAGGAACTGGGCCAGCAGGTAGCCGTTGGCCGCGTGCAGCTCGACCAGGTCGATGCCGGCCTCGCGGGCCAGCTTTGCCGAATGCACGTACTCGTCGCGGGTGCGGGCGAGGTCGTCGGCGCTCATCTCGCGCGGCACCGGGTGGTCCTGCATGCCCTGGGCATCAGTCCAGACCTGGCCCGCGGCGGCGATCGCCGACGGCGCGAGCAGCTCGGCGCCTTCCGGCAGGTTGGCCGGGTGGCCGATGCGGCCGGCGTGCATCAGCTGGATCGACACCCGGCCGCCGCGCGCGTGCACGGCCTTGGCCACGGCGGCCCAGCCCTGGGCCTGTTCGGCATTGAACAGGCCGGGGATGCGGGCATAGCCCAGGCCGTTGGGCGAGGGCGAGGTGCCTTCGGTGATCAGCAGGCCGGCGCCGGCGCGCTGGCCGTAATAGGTGGCCATCAGCTCGCCCGGCAGGTTGCCGGGGGCGCGCGAGCGGGTCATCGGCGCCATCACGACGTGGTTCTGGAGGGACAGGCCGGCCAGGGTGGCCGGGGACAGCAGTTTGGCGCTCATGGGCAAGGTCTCCATAGGGATGCACCTAGGATGCGCGTCCCAGAAGGAGAAACAAACCAGCCAGGGCGTGACGTATCGTTGCAGTCATGGATGCTTCCGGGGTACCTGGGATCCCCGGCACAGACGGCCACGCGCCCCTGCGTTACGCTCGGGCCATGCCTTCGAGGAGAGACCGCATGTCCCTGCTCCGTCCCGCCAGCCTGGTCCTGGCCAGCCTGTTCGCCCTCGCGGCCTGCGCCACGCCGCCATCGGAAAGCACGCCGGCCGGGGAAGACCCGGCCTTCGCCCCCGCACCGCCCCCGCCTGCCATGGTGGACGAGGGCATTCGTGAGGATCCGCCCGTGATCTGTAACCAGGAAGCCGGCCAGTGGGCCGTGGGCCAGGTCGCCGACGAGGCGCTGGTCGAGAAGGTGCGAACCGACACCCAGTCCCAGCGGGTCCGCGTGATCAAGCCGGGAATGATGGTGACGATGGATCACCGCGAGGACCGGGTGAACATCGAAGTCGACGACGAAAACCGCGTCACGGTGGTGCGCTGCGGCTGAGCCGATGAGCCTGCTGGCCCGCCAGGTCCTGCGACGGGTTGCGCTGTGGTCGAGCCTGGCCGTCCTGGTGGCCACCGGGCTGGGTTACGCGTACGTCTATACGGTCTCGCGGGACCGGGCGCTGCTGCAGCTGCAGCGCCATGCCGAACTGCAGGGCCAGCAGGAGGAACAGGCCTTCGGCGACGCGATCGCGCACCTGGAGCTGTTCCGCGCCGAATTCCTGCGCCGCTACCGCGACAAGGCCATCGACCACGGCGCGCGCTACGACGCGATGTACCGCAGCGGCCCCGACGGCGCCATCCGGCTGGCGCCGGAATACTTCCGCGGCCTGCGCCTTGCCGACGGCCGCTACATGATCCACACCACCGGCTTCGTCGGCGCGGGCGCCGGCGAGCCCGACGCCGACCTGCGCCGCCGCTTGGTCATCGCCACCGACCTGGTCGGGCTCTACGGCCCGGCCTGGACCGGGCCCTTCGCCAACCTGCACGCCTCGCTGCCGGAAAACGCGATGGTGACGCACTGGCCCGGCGTGCCCTGGGGCCTCAATGCCCGCCCCGAGCTGGACGTGACCGCGGGCGCCGTCGTGGCGGCCACGCTGCCTGCCAACAACCCCGATCGCGAAACCGTGTGGTCCGGCATGTACTTCGACCTCACCGCCCGCCAGTGGACGGTGACGGTGCAGATGCCGGTGGATGACGAGAACGGCCGGCACCTGGTCAACCCCAGCCACGACATCCTGCTCGACGACATCCTCGCGCGCCTGCAGCGCAGCCGCATGGCCGGCGCGCGCACGCTGCTGGTGAGCGCCGAAGGCCAGCTGATCGCCGGCCCGCGCGAACTCGACGAGGGCGCGCGCGCGCACGGCGTGCTGCACGTCGACGAACTCGCCGACCCCATGCCGCGGCGCATCCACGCCATGGCCCGCGAACACATGGAGGGCGGCCACCCGGCGCATGTGATGCGCGACGAGGAGAGCGGCGCCTTCGTCGCTTTCAGCCGGATCGCCGGGCCGGACTGGTGGCTGGCGACGATCTACGATGCCGGACAGGTGTCGGGCGCGGCGCATCGCGGCGCGGCCATGATGCTGGCGCTGGGCGTGGGCCTGCAGCTGATCCTGCTGGTGGTGGTGGGCAGCGTGCTGGGGCGGCGCGTGGGCCAGCCGGTGCGGCAGCTGCAGGCCGCCGCCGAGCGCATCGCCCGCGGCGGCGACACCGCGCAGGCCGAAGCCAGTTTGCCGGTGGACGAAGACAGCGAAGTCGGCAGCCTCGCACGCAGCTTCCGCGAACTGGCGCGCATGGTCGAACAGCGCCGGCAGGAGCTCGAGGCGACGGTGGCCGAGCGCACCCGCGAACTCGCCGAGGCCAATTCCCGGCTCGAGCAGCTCACCCGCACCGACAGCCTGACCCTGCTGCCCAACCGCCGCGCTTTCGATGCCGACATGGAAGAGCTGCTCGCCAGCCACGGCCCGACCTCGGCGCTGGCCCTGGCCATGCTGGACGTGGACCACTTCAAGCCCTTCAACGACACGCTGGGCCACGAGGCGGGCGACCGTGCCCTGCGCGAAGTCGGCGCGGTGCTGGCCAGCCAGTCGCGCCGGGACGTGCGCTGCTATCGCATCGGCGGCGAAGAGTTCGCCATCGTCTTCACCTCGATCGCCGTGCCGCACGCCGAGCGCATCCTGCGCCGCATCCTCGAGGACGTCGCGGCGCTCGACATCGCCCATCCGGCCAGCCCGTTGGGCAAGGTGACCGTGAGCGCCGGCCTGGCCAAGCGCTACGACGCCGAAACCGGCCTGGCCACCCTGGTGCGCACCGCCGACCGCCAGCTCTACGCGGCCAAGGCCAGCGGACGCAACCGGCTGGCCATCGGCTGAGCCGCGGGCTCAGTGCGAGAGCAGCACCGGCAGGCGGGCGTTGTTGAGCACGGTGCGGGTGACGCCGCCGAACACCTGCTCGCGCCAGCGCGAGTGGCTGAAGCCACCCATCACCAGCAGGTCGGCCACGCTGCCGCGGCAGTGGTCGAGGATGGCCTCGCCGGTGCTGCGCGAACCCTTCTCCACGATCTCCACCTTGGCCTGGCAGCCATGGCGGGCGAGGTGGCGGGCGATGTCGGCCCCCGGCGCTTCGCCGTGGCCGAGCGCGGTGGCTTCGGGATTGACCACGAGGACATCCACGCGGGAGTCGCGCGGCAGCCAGGGCAGGGCGTCGTGCAGCGCGCGGCTGGCCTCGCGGCGCGGCTGCCAGGCCAGCACCACCCGGCGCGGCGGCACCATCACCTTCACGCCCTCGGGCACCATCAGCACCGGCCGGCCCGAATGCATCAGCAGCGCATCGAAGGCGGTGCCGAAGCGCGAACCGTGTTCGCCCTCCACCGGCCCGCCGAACACGCACAGGTCGGCGTAGCGCGCGTGCAGCGCCGCCACTTCCTCCGGCCAGGCCAGGGGCGAATCGACCACGCGCACCTCGTGCGCGACGTCGGCGGCGGCCAGGCGCTCGCGGGCCGCGCTGGCGGCGCGCTCGGCGCTCTGGCGCAGGGCCTCGTAGCCGGCCTGGTCCAGGCCCACGGCGGTGACGCCCCACTCGCTGGCGAACGGCACCGGCGCATGCGCCACCGCCAGGGCGGCCACGTGCGCCTGGTGGGCGCGGGCAAGGGCCCCGGCGGCTTCGAGCGCGGCGGCATCGGCGGCATTGCCCTGCAGGAAGACGAAAAGATCGCGGATCATGGCCAGGCTCCTCGGTGCGCGCACGGGACGATGCGGTGCACGCTACGCCGGTGCGCCGGCGCAGCGTTGACGTGGGTCAAGCCTACCCCGGCCCGGTGTCTCATGCAGTGAGACGGTGGCGGCCGCTAATGGCGGCCGGACCCTGCCACCGGAAGCCCCCATGTCCCAGCATGCCCTCGCCCGCCGCGACGCCCAGGCCCTGGCGCTCGAACCCTCGGCCGGTGCCGACGCCCCGCTGGCGCCGCGCGTGCGCGACCCGCGCCAGTTGGCCCAGCGCCTGCGCGGCAAGTACGCCGACCGGGTGACCGGCCACTTCGTGCTGCCCGCCCGCGAGGGCCGCTACGCGCCCTTGCCGGCCGACCTGCCCCGGGCCCTGGCCGCCGCCCTGCGCGGGCGCGGCATCGACCGGCTCTACAGCCACCAGGCCGAGGCCTGGGACGCCGCGCAGGCCGGCGAGAACCTGGTCGTGGTCACGCCCACCGCCTCGGGCAAGAGCCTGTGCTACACGCTGCCGGTGGTGTCGGCCGCCATGCGCCAGCAGGCCAAGGCGCTGTTCCTGTTCCCCACCAAGGCGCTGGCCCAGGACCAGGTGGCCGAACTGCTGGAACTCAACCGCGCCGGCAACCTGGGCCTGCGCTGCCACACCTTCGACGGCGACACGCCCGGCGACGCGCGCCAGGCCATCCGCCTGCACGCCGACCTGGTGGTGTCCAACCCCGACATGCTCCACCAGGCCATCCTGCCGCACCACACCAAGTGGGCGCAGTTCTTCGAGAACCTGCGCTACGTGGTCATCGACGAAGTGCACACCTACCGCGGCGTGTTCGGCTCGCACCTGGCCAACGTGCTGCGCCGGCTGCAGCGGGTGTGCGCGTTCTACGGGGCGAAGCCGCAGTTCATCCTGTGCTCGGCCACCATCGGCAACCCGAAGGCGCATGCCGAGGCGCTGCTGGAAGCGCCGGTGCGGGCGATCACCGAGTCGGGCGCGCCGGTGGGCGAGAAGCACCTGCTGCTGTGGAACCCGCCGGTGGTGAACCCCGACCTGGGCCTGCGCGCCTCGGCGCGCTCGCAGTCCAACCGCATCGCGCGCCTGGCGATCCGGGCCGGGTTGAAGACGCTGGTGTTCGCGCAGTCGCGCACGATGGTCGAGGTGCTCACCAAGTACCTCAAGGACGTCTTCGACCACGACCCGCGCAAGCCGCCGCGCATCCGCGCCTACCGCGGCGGGTATCTGCCGAACGAGCGCCGCGAGGCCGAACGCGCCATGCGCGCCGGCCACGTGGACGGCATCGTCAGCACCTCGGCCCTGGAACTGGGCGTGGACATCGGCGCGCTCGACGTGGTCGTGCTCAACGGCTACCCCGGTTCGGTGGCCGCCACCTGGCAGCGCGTCGGCCGCGCGGGGCGGCGCCAGCAGCCCTCGCTGGGCGTGCTGGTGGCTTCGTCCGACCCGCTCGACCAGTACCTGGTGCGGCACCCGGATTTCTTCGAGGCCGCCAACCCCGAGCACGCGCGCATCGCGCCCGACCAGCCGCTGATCCTGCTCGACCACCTGCGCTGCGCCGCCTTCGAGCTGCCCTTCCTGCGCGGCGAGCGCTACGGGCCGATGGACCCGGCGCCCTGGCTCGACGTGCTGGCCGAAACCGGCGTGCTGCACGCCGAAGGCCAGCGCTGGGACTGGATCGCCGACAGCTACCCGGCCAACGCGGTGTCGCTGCGTTCGGTGGCCGACGGCAACTTCGTCGTGGTCGACCGCACCGACGGCGCCCAGAAGATCATCGCCGAGGTGGACTATTCCGCCGCCGCGCTCACGCTCTACGAGGGCGCCATCCACATGGTGCAGTCGGTGCCCTTCCAGGTGGAGCGGCTCGACTGGGAGGGCCGCAAGGCCTACGTCACCCGCACGCACGTCGATTACTACACCGACGCCATCGACTACACGCGCCTGAAGGTGCTCGAGCAGTTCGACGGCGTGCGCGCCGGCGAAGGCAGCGCCCGCCACGGCGAGGTGCACGTGGTGCGGCGCGTGCCGGGCTACAAGAAGATCCGCTACTACACCCACGAGAACATCGGCTACGGGCCGGTGAACCTGCCCGACCAGGAAATGCACACCACCGCCGCCTGGTGGCAGCTGCCGCAGGACGCGCTCGAGCAGGCCTTCGCCTCGCGCCAGGACGCGCTCGACGCTTTCCTCGGCGCGGCGCACGCGCTGCACCTGGTGGCGACGGTGGCGGTGATGGCCGAGGCGCGCGACCTGCGCCAGGCCGTGGGCAGCGGCGACGGCGCCTGGTTCGCCCAGGCCGACGGCCGCGGCCGCGGCCAGCTGCGCGGCACTGACGGCCAGCCGGGGCATCCGGATGCGGCCGAGCGATTCACGCCCACCGTCTACCTCTACGACAACTACCCCGGCGGCATCGGCCTGAGCGAACCGCTGTGGCGGCGCCAGGCGGAACTGCTGCAGCGCGCGCGCGAACTGGTGGCCGCCTGCGACTGCCGCGCCGGCTGCCCGGCCTGCGTCGGGCCCATCCTGGCCGGCGACGAGGACAAGGCCGACGGCACGCCAAAAGCGCTGGCGGCGAAGGTACTGGGCCT
The DNA here is from genome assembly GCF_003024235.1 of Arenimonas caeni. GTDB lineage: Bacteria > Pseudomonadota > Gammaproteobacteria > Xanthomonadales > Xanthomonadaceae > Arenimonas > Arenimonas caeni. The sequence goes on from NZ_KZ679093.1 coordinate 16,337, forward strand.
GCTGGCGGAGGCGTCGTGAGCGCGGCGCTGGCGGAGCGGCTGCGGGCGCTGCAGCGGCAGGCGGGAAAGAGCCGCCCTCTCGCCAGCCCCTCTCCCCTTGGGGAAGAGGTGGCCCGGTCGCAGCCGACTCCCCAGGTGCCCGATAACATCCGCCGCCTCCTCGGCCTTCGCACCCGCACGCTGGCGGCCGTGCCGACGCCGCGCGCATACGACCGCCACCTGCCCGGCGACGAAATCGCCCCGGGCCTGCGCTACCTCGAGTCGCGCCATGAACCGCCCGCGCTGCCGCCCGCCATCGACGCCCGCTTCGCCCGCGACTTCACCGACGTCGCCCGCGACGACGTGCTGTGCTTCGACACCGAAACCACCGGCCTGGCCGGCGGCACCGGCACGCGCGCCTTCATGATCGGCGCCGCCGACCTCATCGACGGCCAGCTGCGCATCCGCCAGCTGCTCACCACCACGCTGGCGGCCGAGCAGGCCATGCTCGAGACCTTCGCGCGCTGGCTGTCGCCCGCCACGGTGCTGGTGAGCTACAACGGCCGCAGCTACGACGCGCCCCTGCTCAAGGCGCGCTACCGGCTGGCGCGCCTGCCCTGCCCGGTTTCGCCGCTGGCGCACCTGGACCTGCTGCACCCCGCACGCCGCCGCTGGCGCGGCCGCTGGGAGAACTGCCGCCTGGCCACCATCGAGCATCGGGTGCTGGGCGTCGTGCGCGAAGACGACCTGCCCGGCAGCGAAGCCCCGCGCGCCTGGCGCGACTACCTCGCCGGCGGCCCCGCCACCGACCTGCGCCGCGTGCTGGCCCACAACCACACCGACGTGCGCAGCCTCGCCGCCCTGCTCGCGCACCTGTCCGGCTGAACGCACGGGGTCGGAGGTAATTTTGCCCTGCAAAATTACCTCCGACCCCACGCCTTTCGCGGGACCGGGGACGGAGGTAATTTGTGCGCATGAAGGAGCTTCGGCCTCCACGCTGACCGCAGGCGCACAAATTACCTCCGTCCCCATGCCCGAACCCTTCAAGAACCTGATCAGCGCCGACCTGGTGCACGCCTGCGGCAAGCACCTGCGCCGGGCCTGGCCCGGGTTCGACCGCCGCGGTTTCGAGGCGCATGCACTCGACGGCCTGGACTCGCTGGAGATGAAGGCGCGCGCCATGCACATCGCCGACGCCCTTGAGCGCACGCTGCCGGATGATTTCGATCGCGCTGCCGGCGTCATCGAAGCCGCGCTGGCGCCCCCGGCCACCGACGACCGCCTTGCCTTCGCCACCAGCGAGGCCGGCCTCGCCGGCTGGATCGGCTGGCCACTTGGCGAGTTCATCGCCCGCCGCGGCCAGGCCGAGCCGGAGCGCGCGCTGCTGGCGCTGCGCGAGCTCACCCAGCGCTTCACCAGCGAGTTCGCGGTGAGGCCGTTCCTCGTCAACCACTTCGCGCTCACCATCGATCGGCTGCGGGGCTGGAGCGACGACTCCAGTCCGCACGTGCGCCGCTGGACCAGCGAGGGCAGCCGACCGCGCCTGCCCTGGGGACTGCAGGTGAAATCGCTCATCGCCGATCCTTCGCCGACGCTGCCCCTGCTCGCCGCGCTGCAGGACGACCCCAGCGAGTACGTGCGGCGCAGCGTGGCGAACCACCTCAACGACATCGCCAAGGATCATCCGCAGGTGGTGGCGGAATGGCTGGCGCGGCACCTGCCCGGCGCCTCGCCGGAGCGCACCACGCTGCTGCGCCACGCCAGCCGCACGCTGGTCAAGCGCGGCCACCCGCAGACACTCAAGGCCTGGGGCCTGGGCGGCAAGCTCGATGGCGAAGCCACGCTTTCGGTTTCGCCAAAGCGTGTGGCCGTGGGCGATTCGCTCGCCATCAACGCCGTGCTCGTTTCCCGTTCGCGGCGCAAGCAGGCGCTGGTGGTCGACTACGTCGTGCGCCACGTCAAGGCCAACGGCGACACCTCGCCCAAGGTGTTCAAGGGCTGGATGCTGGAGCTCGGCGCCGGCGAAACGCGCCGCCTGACGAAGTCGCACTCGCTGCGGCCGATCACCACGCGCCGCTACTACCCTGGCCGGCATCGCATCGAGCTGCAGGTCAACGGCAAGGTCGTCGCCGAAACCGCCTTCACGCTGGCGAAGTAATGCTCCAGCCCCTCTCCCGCCCCCTCCGAAGCTGGGTCCTGCGCGCCTTCCCGCGCGGGGAGAGCGGCATCGACTACGACCAGCCGGCTGGCGACCCCGGCCTGTTCCCGCCCGACGGCGCCGCCTGGCGCATCCACGCCGACTTCGCCGGCATGCTCTCGGGCGGCCTGTGCGCGCTGATGCTGCAGACCCTGCATCCGGCCGCGCTGTCGGGCGTGTGGGACCACTCGAACTTCCGCACCGATCTGGTCGGCCGGCTGCGCCGGACCACGCACTTCGTCGCCGGCACCAGTTATGCCGCGCGCGGCGAGGCCGGGCGCCTGGTGGCGCGCGTGCGCCGCATCCACGACAAGGTGCAGGGCGTGACCGAAAGCGGCCAGCCTTATTCGGCCAACGATCCCGCGTTGCTCACCTGGGTGCACGTCACCGAGGCCTTCGGCTTCCTGCAGGGTTACCGGCGCTTCGCCGGCCCGGTGCCGGCCGCCGACGCCGATCGCTACTACGACGAGGCGCGCGTGGTGGCCGAAATGCTTGGTGCGCGCGACGTTCCGCGCAGCGAGCGCGAGGTGGCGGACTACTTCGCGGCCGTGCGCGGCGAGCTGGCCTTCACCAGCCGCTCGCGCGAGGTGCTGGCGGTGCTCGACACGATGTCGCTGCCGGTGCCGTTGCCGGGGCTGTCGCGCCGCGTCTTCCTCGGGGCCGGGGCCACCCTGCTGCCGGACTGGGCGCTGGACCTGTTGGGCCACGACCCGGCGCGGCGCCGCCGCGACGCCCTTGCCGCCCGCGCATTGTCGCTGGCCGGGCCACTGTTCCGGGCCGGGCTCGACGACGGCCCGGCCCAGCACGCCTGCCGGCGCATGGGCGTGGACCCGAGCTGGGTGCGCCGCGGCTTCTGAGCCGGCCTGCGGACTTTGCCGGCACCACGGGCCGGGCTAGGCTAGCCGCAACCCAGCCGGAGACCGCCATGCCCGCCGATCGCTTCCGCCTCTATTCCGAAACCGACCTGGCGCTGGTGATCGACGACATGGCGCGCCAGGCCGCCGCCCTTCTCGACGCCACGCCGACCGTGCTGCTGGGCATGCTGCGTCGCGGCGCGCCGTTGGCCGACCGCCTGCTGGCCCGCATCCGCGTGCATGCGCCCTGGGCCGAAGTGTCGCGGCTGGACCTGAAAGTGAAGCGTTACGCCGACAACCTCGAACTGCTGCACCCCGAAACCGCGCTCGAAGCGCCGACCGGCGCCGACCTGATGAACCGCCGCGTCATCGTGGTAGACGACGTGCTCTACCAGGGCTATTCGCTGATGCGCGTGTTCGAGTGGCTGGCCACCCAGAAGCCCGCCCACGTGCACGCCGCCGTGCTGGTGGACCGCCAGCGCCACCGCATGCCGGTGCGCGCCGACATCGTCGGCCTCACGCTCAAGATCGCCCCCGACGACGTCATCGAGTGCAACGTGCCGCCCTACGAATCCGACTTCGCCGTCGACCTCTGGCGCCCCGCCGAATCGCCCAAGGGCTGAACTGCGGGAGGGCCTTCTCAGGACCTCGCGCGGACGTACAGATCCTTTCCGCCCGCCGCACTCGCCAGCTCCTTGAGCTCGAACCACTTCGGGTGCGCCTTGAACAGCTCGCTGAGCTTGCGGTGCCCGTACAGGCGCGGGTCGAAGTCTGAGCGCAGCTTGTTGAGGTAGCTGCCGACCGCGCCAAGCTGCGCCCAGCCCTCCTCGTCGCCGGCTTCTTCGATGGCCTGGTTGAGCAGTTTGCGTGGGGCCTGCTGCGGTGACTTGGGTTTCTCCGCCGGCGCCGCCGATTTGGCGGCCGACTTGGCCGGCGCCTTCCCGGCCGCCTTCGCAGGCTCCGGTTTTTCGACCTCGGTGGCTTCCTGGCGCAGCACCTCGGTGTAGATGAACTTGTCGCAGGCCTGCACGAACGGATCAGGCGTCTTGCGCTCGCCGAAGCCATAGACCGTCAGCCCCGCCTCGCGCAGCCGCTGCGCCAGCCGGGTGAAGTCGCTGTCGCTCGACACCAGGCAGAAGCCGTCGAAGCGCCCCGTGTACATCAGGTCCATCGCGTCGATGATCAGCGAACTGTCGGTGGCGTTCTTGCCCGAGGTATAGGCGAACTGCTGCACCGGGTGGATCGAGTGCTTGAGCAGCACCTGCTTCCAGCCCTGCAGCCGCTGCGAGGTGAAATCGCCATAGATGCGCTTGACGCTGGCGACGCCGAACTTCGCCACCTCGGCCAGCAAACCCTCGATCACCGAAGGCTGGGCGTTGTCGGCATCGATCAGGACCGCCAGATGGGCGGCGTCTGCATCCTGGGTGGAGCGGACGTCATTCTTGGCCATTGGCTGCATGCCTCCTGTCGCGGCGAAGCGGTGCTAGTTCCGGTTACGTGATTCCAGGAACACGAAGTTTCGATGGAATTCGAGGTACTTCTTTTGCATTGAAGTAAACGAACCAACGTTGATCTTGGTATCCGTAGCAAGCCCCATCTTACCCAGGGAGGGTTTGTGTGCTACCGGTGAAACGAGCACGTCGCCGTTGTCCTTGAAGCTGATGAAGCCCCGGTCGAACAGATGATCCATGCTCGGCGTCAGCAACAAGCCGTTTTCGCCGTCGAGTCGCTCGCTGTTCGATGCATCCCGCCAGGGTTTGCAGTGGCTTGCTCTCAGGTGCTCGATCCTGTCGACCAAGGTTATCCGGCAGCGATGCTCACGCTTGAGCACATTCTCCTTGAACTTCCCTTGCCCGCGTCGGGCAAGGATTACTGCCAACCTGTCGGTCTCCGGGATGGACTTGTTGTTCTGCACTTCCGCGATCTGGTGCGCCTCCCATTCCACCAGTCCCACGGCGTCCGCGCGCAGACCCGCTGCGTCTTGCTGGAAGCTTGCCCGAACCAGATTGCGTGCGGCCTGGTCCATCAGACCAAGGAGGACGTTGGCGAAGGCTTCCGTAACCTCTGTCAGGTATACACCCTGCAGCCCCTTTCCATTGAACTGCAATGGCGCGTACTTCTCAGGAAGTACTTTGCCAATCAACTCCATGTGGTCCGCCGGGCGGGGCTGGACCATGAGTTCCACGAAGCCAACGTCCACCCGCCAACCCACCTTGTTCCAGTAGGCGCCGGCATTCTGGAACTCGAGCGGCTTGGGGGCTTCGTAGGCATGCGAACGCGCTATGCCAATGGCCCTTATGCGCGTGTCGCAAAACGAGAACACGACATCCCCTGGCGCTACTTCCCTCATGAACTCATAGAAGGGGTTCCGATTGCCATTGGCATTTACCTTGGGCGACCAGAGGTAGTTTCCCCCTACTTCGTGGGCATACGTCTGGTTCTGGTTTACCCACCAATAGCGCATGGCTCGGATCCGGCGACGCGGCCGCTCCAGGATAACCATGGCGGGCCGGGCAGGGCCAGGAGGAGGGAGGTTCGCTTGCCAGGCACAAGTCGGTCCTAAAGGCCCTCCTGCAGAGGGCCGGGTGAGCAGGCGGAGTCAGTCCTGCCCGTCGTCGACAACTCGCGCACCGGTACTGGCGACGGCGGCGTGGGCGGCGGCGTGCTTGGCGGGCGAGGGCGAGGCGATGACGAGCAGCAGCTTGCCGTCCTGCACGAGCTCGCGGTAGCGGGCGCGCACGTCGTCGGTGGCGTGGTCGCCGCCGAGGGCGCGGAACCAGCCGGCGATGTTGCTGCCGAGCAGGCTGATCAGGCCCGCGCCGGCGACACTGACGCCCAGCGTGGGCACGGTGATCGCCGACAGGCCGGCCAGCAGGCCGCGCACGTGGCCCTGGGCGTCCGAGTCGCTGGCTCTGGGGTCGAGTTCGAGTTCGATGTCGTGGCGCGCCACCAGGGCGATGTCTTCGTCGGCCACGCCGGCGGCGCGGGCCGCGGCCACGGCGTCTTCCAGCGCGGCCAGGTCGTCGAGGGCGAAGACGCTGCGGTGTTGTTCGCTCATCGGTGTCCTCCGGGTTGCCTTGGCTCCAACGGAAACGGCCGGGCCCGGAGGCCCGGCCGTCGCCGTCCACTCTGACATGGATGGCGCCGTGGCGCTTACTTGCGGACGACCCGCAGTTCGGTGGCCACCACGCTGCGCACGCCGCGGGTTTCCTGCGCCAGCTCGATGGCCTTGATGCGGGCCTCGAGGCTCGGGGCGGTGCCGCTCAGGGTGACCACGTTGGCCTTCACGTCGACATTGATGTCGGTGCCCTTCACCTGGTCGTCGGCCAGCAGCTTGGACTTGACCTTGGTGGTGATCCAGGCGTCGTCGATGCCGTCGCCGGCCTCGTCCAGGCCCTCGCGGACCTCACCCGACAGGGTCGCGGTGTTGGCGTCCTGGCGCTTCTCGCTGCCGGGCGTGGCCACCACAAGGTTGTTCTTGATCAGCACCACGTTCTCGGCCTGGCCGGCCAGCTCGCTGGCGGCCAGCTTGGCGGCCAGGCTGTCGGCGCCGCCCTCGAGCGTGACCACGCCGTTGTGGGTGGTGACATTTATGTCGAAGCCCTTGGTGCGATCGTCGGCCAGCAGCTTGGTCTTCACCGAGGCGGTGATGGCGGCATCGGTGGCCACCTGGCTGGCGGTGCGCTCGGGCTTGTGGTCGTCGGCCAGCACGGGGGCGCTGCCGAGGGCCAGGGCGATGGTGGTGGCGAGCAGGGACGTCTTGATGGCGTTCATGGGGTTCTTCTCCTTGCGAACGTTGGGGGGTTCGGCCCCGGGGGCCTGGCCCGACGGCGCGATCGGGGGATCGCCAGCACGTCCGTCGAACGTGGGCCGAGGTTGGCCAGCCTTTTCGCAACAAAAACTGAAGCGGTTGTTTGAAAAGCGTTCCGCGGCAGGCATCGGATCGCCGGTTTTTCCCCGCCCCACAATGGCTTGCACAAACATGAACGGTCCCGGGTGGATTTCCGCACGGCGGCCGGCGGCGGCCGCCGCGCCGGCGAGGACGCGTTGAATTACTCCACAAGTGGAGTAGTCTGTCCTTGCACTCCACATGGAGGAGGTCGTCATGGCCCAGCGCCAACCCCGCCCCACCCCCGAGGCGCCACGGCCCGAACTCGGCGGCCCGGCGCTGCGCGCGTACTTCGCCATCACCGAGGCCTGGGGCCTGAAGAACGCCGAAGCCCGGCGCCTGCTCGGCGACCCGCCCGAGTCCACCTGGTACAAGTGGAAGAAGCTGCGCGACGGCCAGCCCGGCCGCGACGTGCTCGAGCGCATCAGCTACGTGCTGGGCATCTACAAGGCCCTGCAGATCCTCTTCCCCGACCCGACCCGCGCCGACGCCTGGCTGCGCAAGCCCAACAGCGCACTGCCCTTCGGCGGCGGCTCGGCGCTCGATCGCATGCTGTCGGGCAACGTCGCCGACCTGTACGTCGTGCGCAGCTACCTCGACGCCCAGCGCGGCTGGCAATGAAGGCGCCACGCCTGGCCCGCGTCGACTGGCCAGAGGCCTGGCGCCTCGTGCCCAGTCGCTTCCCGCCGCAGGGTGTGTTCGACCGCATCGCCCGGCCCGAGGACCTCGAGGCGCTGTACCTGCTCGAGTCGCTGACCAACCCGCGCCTGCGCGAGGAGCTGGGGCAGCTGCAGCTGGTGCCGAGGGCGCGGCGGGTCAGTGGCCCGGGCACGCAGCCGGTCATGGCCGCCTTCACCCACCTCAATCCGGCCGGCAGCCGGTTCAGCGATGGCAGCTACGGCGTGTTCTACGCCGCGCGCACGCTCGACACCGCCATCGCCGAAACCATGCACCACCGCGCCGCCTTCATGGCCGCCACCAACGAGCCGGCGATGAACATCGAGATGCGCTGCTACCGCACCGCCATCCGCGCCCGCCTGCACGACCTGCGCCGCGGCTGGCAGGCCATGCTGCGCCCCGACGACTACGGCCCGCCGCAGGCGCTTGCGCGCACGCTGCGCACCGAAGGTTCCGACGGGGTCGTCTATCCCAGCGTTCGCCACGCCGGCGGGCAGTGCGTGGGCGTGTTCCACCCGGACGTGGTCGCGCCCTGCGTGCAGGCGCGGCACCTGGTCTATTACTGGGACGGCCAGCGCATCCTGCCCGACTACGCCATCGCCACGCGCTCCAGCCTGGCCTAGTGCCGGAACCCCGCCACGAACCGCACCAGATGCCGGTGCGTGTGTACCTGTGGCTCGAGGAGGTACTCACCCTGCACCGCCACCACCCGGTCCTTGATGCCGGGCACCGGCTCGAGTGCCGGCAAGTGCTGGGCGTAGGGCGAGAACTCCAGGTCCAGCGTCAGCGCGACCCGGTGGCCACCCTCGCCCGGGCCGACCTCCAGCGCCAGCACCAGGCGGCGCACCACGTCCAGTCGCACCGCCTCGCGCACGGCGGCCTGGCAGATGCGGTAGACGGTGGTGCGGGCGTCCTCGCCCAACGCGTCCACGTCGCCTTCGAAGCGCGGCTCGAAGACCACGCCGCTGTCTTCCAGCATCTCGCGCAGCGGGCCGGTTTCCAGCGCCTGGCGCAGGCCGTGGCTGTCGAGCTGGGGCGGGCGCAGCTGGCGCAGCGCGCGCCGCAGGCTGTCCTGGATCTCGCGCACCTGCTCGCGCAGCGACTCGAGCAGGCGCGTGCCCTGCTCGTCGCGCACGTCGCGGAAGGCCAGGCTGATGCGCGTGCCCAGGGCGTGGATGGCGTGGCCCAGTTCGTACTCGAGCTCGCTGGCCAGTTCGCGCTGGCCCTGTTCCTCCAGCCGCACCAGGCGCTGGCCCACCTCGCCCAGTTCGGCCGCCAGCGCTTCGAGCTCGCGGGTCTTTACGGCCAGCTCGGCGTGCCGCTCGGCCAGGGCGAGGTGGCTCTGGCGCAGCGCGGTGCTGGCGGCGCCCAGCACCAGCGCGCCGCCGCCCACCACGGCCAGCACCAGCTGCAGCATGGTGACGTTGACCGACAGGAAGCCGGCCTGCACCAGGCCCTGCACCACCAGGCCGAGCATCGTCATGCCCAGCGCGCCGCCGGCCCAGCCCTGGCGGAAACCGAGGAAGAACAGCGGCGCGAACGCCAGCAGCAGCACGTACGTCGCCAGGTCGGCGTAGGCCTGAAGCACCAGGAACATCGCCATCGCCGCCAGCAGCACCAGGCCCAGGTCGCGCAGCAGGCCCAGGTGGCGCGAGCGCCGTAGCCCGCCGTGCGCCACCGCCACCAGCAGCGGCGCCAGCACCAGCTGGCCGATCAGGTCGCCGTACATGAAGGCGAACATGCTGGCCAGCGAGTCGGCCGTGCTCATCGGGTAGGTGACCAGGAACATCCACAGCAGCGGCGAAACGCCCGCGGCGCCGAGCAGGCCGGCCAGCAGGAACAGCAGCATGCGGGTGGGCGAGTCCGGCGGCGGACCCGGCCGGCTGCCGCGCAGCAGGTACACGATCGCGGCATACACCAGCCAGGGCGCCACGCAGACGGCCAGGAAGGTGGGGGTGAAAAGGGCGTAGCCCAGCAGCACCGACTTGATCGCCTGGCCGATCACCTCGGCCAGGGCCAGCCAGCCCCAGCGCCGGCTCGGGGTGAGCCACAGCAGGGCCAGGCGCAGGCCGGCGGGCAGGAACCACAGCTGGGCCGAAAGCTGCTCCAGGGCCAGCCAGGCCAGCAGGGCCAGCAGCGAAAACAGGGCCCACCGGCCGTTCCGGCCGGGACCTGCGTCCTGCAGCAATGCCAGTGGCTGCCAAGCCATGTAGAGCCCATTCCCCCGCCGGTCGTCCCGGCCCGGCCATGCTAACCGACGGGAAGGCGGCGGCGGCCCGCCGGGGTGCAACTTCACTTGCATGCGCGGGGGCCGATATAATCGCGGGCCTCGTATCCACAGGGCCCCGGCCCGCCGTCAGGACTCCCCGTGCGCAACCACGATCTGGTTTTCCTCAAGCATTTCTCGATGGTCATCGCCTTCCTGGTGGCCCTGACGCTCGCGTTGATCCTGCTGGGCGTGTACATCAACAGCCAGCAGGAGCCGGAGCCGAACCCGGTCGCCGAAGCCGCCATGGCCCAGCGCGTGCGCCCGGTCGGCGCCGTCTACGCCGGCTCCACCGGTGCCGCCGCCCAGGCCGCCGCTGCCGCCCAGGCGGCCGCCGCCTCGGCCGGGCAGGTGGCCTACGACGGCACGCTCGACGGCAAGGTCATCTACGACGCGCTCTGCAGCGCCTGCCACACCTCGGGTGCAGCCGGCGCGCCGAAGCTGGTCAAGGCCGAGTGGACCGCCCGCATCGCCCAGGGCATGGACACCGTCAACCGCCACGCCATCGACGGCTTCACCGGCGCGGCCGGCGTGATGCCCGCCAAGGGCGGCAACCCGAACCTGAGCGACGAGCAGGTCGTGGCCACCGTGCAGTGGATGGTCGACAACCTGAAGTAAGCTTGGTCCCACGCCCTTGCTCAAGACGCCGCCTCCGGGCGGCGTCTTCGTTTCCGGAGAACCGAATGCGCCGTCCGCTCCTGCTCCTGCCCCTGGTCCTGGCCGCCTGCACGCAGCCGGCGGCCGATCCGTCCGGCGTCCTGCCCGCGGAAGGCGGCCTGGTCGCCATCGCGACGGTGCAGGGCAGCGGCCAGCGCAGTCCGCTGGAAGGCCGCCGGGTCACGGTCGAAGGCGTGGTGGTGGCGCCATTTGGCGGGCTCGGCGGCGTGTTCCTGCAGTCGCTTTCCCCGGATGCCGACCCGGCCACGTCCGAGGGCCTGTTCCTGCCCCGGGAGCGCGACGCCGAGCCCCGGCTCAAGGTGGGCGACACGGTGCGCGTTTCCGGCACCGTGCTCGAACAGGGCGACGACGGCGCCACGCTCACCGCCATCGAAGCCAGCCAGGTCGACCTGCTCGGCCGGGCCGAAGTGGCCCCGCTGTTGCTGGAAAGCGCGCCGCCCAGCCCCGGCGACTGGGAGCGCTACGAAGGCATGCTGGTCCGCATCGCCGTTCCGCTCACCGTCACCGGCAACGAAGACCTGTCCCGCTACGGCGAGCTGCGGGTGAGCTTCGGCGGCCGGCTGTACGCGCCCACCGAACTGGCGCCGCCGGGCCCGGCCGCCCAGGGCATCGCCGCCGAGAACGCGCGCCTGATGCTGCGCCTCGATGACGGCCGCACCACCCGCGACCCCGACAAGCTGTGGTTCCTGCCCGGCAAGCACCTGAACGACGACGCGCCGCTGCGCGTGGGCAGCGTGCTCAACGGCGTCACCGGCGTGCTCGAGCAGCGCTTCGGCAGCTACCGGCTGCAGCTCGCCGAGCCCATCGCCGGCATCGAACAGGCGCCGCGCCCGGCGCCGCCGCAGGTACCCGGCGACCGCCGGATCGCCGGCTTCAACATGCTCAACCTGTTCAACGGCGACGGCCGCGGCGGCGGTTTCCCGACCCCGCGCGGCGCCGCCACCGAGGCCGACTACCTGCGCCAGCAGGCCAAGCTGGTGGCCACCGTGCAGGCGATGGATCCGGACCTGGCCGCGCTGATGGAGATCGAGAACGACGGCTATGGCCCGGACTCCTCGATCGCGCGCTTCGTGGCCGCGCTCAACGCCGCCGGCCCGCACGACGACTGGGCCTTCGTCGACACCGGCAGCGGCCCGGGCGACAACCCGATCCGGGTCGGCATCCTCTACCGCGCCAGCCGCTTCACCCCGGTCGGCCGGCCGGCCACGCTGGCCGACGGCCCCTTCCGCGACCGCAGCCGGGTACCGCTGGCCCAGGCCTTCCGCGCCGGGCGCGGGCCGGTGTTCGTGGTGGTGGCCAACCACTTCAAGTCCAAGGGCGGCTGCGCCGAGGCCCAAAACGGCGACGCCGACCAGGACGACGGCCAGGCCTGCTTCAACGCCACCCGCGTCGAGTCGGCCCGCCTGCTGCACGCGTGGCTGGGCAAGGACCCCACCGGCACCCGCCCGGCCGGCCACCTGCTGATCGGCGACTTCAACGCCTACGCCCAGGAAGACCCGCTGCGCCTGCTGCGCAGCGAGGGCTGGCAGGACGCCTTCACGCGCATGAAGCTCGAGCGTCCCTATTCCTTCGTGTTCCAGGGCCAGTCCGGGCGGCTCGACCACGCCCTGCTCGACGCCGGCCTGGCCGAACGCCTGCGCGGAGCGGCGGAATGGCATGTTAACGCGGACGAAGCCGGCACGTTCGGCTATCAATCGGAGAAGTTCGGCCGGTCGCCCTGGCGCGCCTCCGACCACGACCCGCTGCTGCTGGGCCTCGACCTGGCCCGCTAGGGGATATCATCCGCGGATGGACGCCCTGCCCGCCTTCCCCACCGACTCCGGCCCGCTGCTGATTCCCGGCCCGGCCGGCCAGCTCGAGCTGATGGTGGACCTGCCCGAGGAAGGGCAGGAGCGCGCCGGCGTGGCCGTCATCTGCCACCCCAACCCGCCCGAGGGCGGCACCCTGCACAACAAGGTCGTCACCATGGCCGCGCGCGCGGTCAGCGAACTGGGCGTGGCGGCGGTGCGCTTCAACTTCCGCGGCGTCGGCAAGTCCGAGGGCAGCTGGGACGAAGGCCGCGGCGAAATCCTCGACCTGCTGGCCGTGGCCAACTGGGTGCGCAAGGTGCGCCCCGGCGACGACCTGTGGCTGGCCGGCTTTTCCTTCGGCTCCTGGGTCGCCCTGCAGGGCGCGCGCCAGCTGCCGGTGACGCAGATGATCTCGCTGGCGCCGCCGGTGGGCTTCCGCGACTTCTCCGGCGTGCAGCCGCCCACCTGCCCCTGGCTGGTGGTGATGCCCGACGCCGACGAGGTGGTGGATCCGCGCAAGGTCTACGACTGGATCGACACGCTCGAGCGCAAGCCGACGCTGGTGAAGATGCCCGACACCAGCCACTTCTTCCACCGGCGGCTGATGGACCTGCGCGGCGCGATCAAGAACGGCGTGCGCAAGCACCTGCCGCCGCCGCGCCATGGCTGAAGCCACGGCGGCCCGGCCGCCGTCGCAGGCCTATGCCGCCGGCGTGGCCGGCGGCCGCTGGCAGCACGACCCGGCCCAGCAACCGGCGCTGGCCGAACTCGACCGCATCCATCGCGAGCTGCTCGCGCGCAAGTCGACGCCCGCCTGGAAGCGCCTGTTCAGCCGCGGCCAGCGTGACGTGCGCGGCCTGTACCTGTGGGGCGGCGTCGGCCGCGGCAAGACCTTCCTCAACGACCTGCTCTTCGACCAGCTCGGCGATCTGCCGCGCCGACGCTGGCACTTCCACCGCTTCATGGTCGAGGTGCACGCGCGCATCCAGGCCCTGCCCGCCGACACCGCCGACACCGTGGCGGTGGTGGCCGACGCGCTGGCCGAGGAACTGCGGCTGCTGGTGCTCGACGAGTTCATCGTTTCCGACATCGCCGACGCGATGATCCTCGGGCGCCTGCTCGAGCGCCTGTTCGCGCGCGGCGTGGTGCTGGTCACCACCTCCAACACCGAGCCCAGGCACCTGTACCGGGACGGCCTGCAGCGCGCGCGCTTCCTGCCGGCGATCGCGCTGCTGGAAACGCACTGCGTGGTGCACTTCCTCGACAGCCCGCAGGACTACCGCCTGCGCCAGCTCACCCGCGCGGAAACCTATCTCACGCCGCTCGGCGCGGACGCCGAGCGCGGCCTGGCCGAGCACTTCGAACGCCTTGCCGCCGACTGCCCGCGCGAAGACGGGCCGCTGGTGGTCAACGGCCGGCCGATCGCGGTGCGGGCGCTGGCCGAAGGCATCGCCTGGTTCGATTTCGCGGCCCTGTGCGAAGGCCCGCGCGCCGCCGCCGACTACATCGAGATCGCCCGCGACTTCCACACCGTGCTGGTGTCGAACGTGCCGGTGCTCGACGTGACCGCCGACAACGCCGCGCGCCGCTTCGTGCACCTGGTGGACGAGCTCTACGACCGCAACGTGAACCTGCTGCTCAGCGCCGCCGCCGAGCCGGTGTGGCTCTACGCCGGCGACAAGCTGCGCCAGGACTTCGAACGCACCGCCTCGCGCCTGATCGAGATGCGCAGCGCCGAATACCTGGCCCGCGAACACCGGCCCTGAGCCGGGCCGGCGGGTTCAGCGGCACATCGCGTCGATGAAACCGTCGCCGTCGTCGTCGCGGTCGCCGACCGTGGTGACGTCGCAGTCCTCGTCGTTGCCCTGGGCGTCGCAGATCTCGGTGCGGCCGGGATTGCGGTCGGGGTCGGCATCGTCGCAGTCGTCGCCGCCGCAGGCGATGGCGGCATGGCCGTCGCGATCGGCGTCGGGCACGTCGCAGACACCGACGCGGCAGCGGTCTTCCTGCTCCAGGCAGTTCTCACCATCGCGGCAGGGCGGGCTGCCGGCCACGCAGCCGCGGCGGTCGGCGTTGGCCGCCTGCGGCGCGCAGCGCTCGGCGCCGTTGCAGAACACGCCGTCGCTGCACTGGCTGTCGCGGGTGCACTTGTCCTGGCCGGCGATGCGCACCACCGGGGCGCGGTCGCCGCTGTCGCCGCTGCCCACGCGCACGCGCACGGGATCCTGGGCGACAGCGGCGCCCGCGAAGGAGGCAAGCACGAACGCGACGGCGAAGAAATGGCGGCTCATGGACAAGTCCCCAGGCTGGGATTGCGGGCGCGGTCGGCGTCGTCGCAATCGCGGTCGTTGAGCGAAAGATTGGAGAGCGCCTGGCCCACCGGGCAGGTGGCCACCGGATAGCGGGCATCGCCGAAGCCGTCGCCGTCCTGGTCGCGCCAGACGGTCCAGGTCACGCCCTCGTCCACCTCGCCGTCGCAGTTGTCGTCCTTGAAGTTGCACACCTCCACCTGGTTGGGGTGCACGCTGCGGTCGCGGTCGTCGCAGTCGGCCGGCTGTCGGCGGTAGTCGCGCCGGTTCTGCGGCACCACCGCGGGCGGACGCCGCGCGGCCTCGGCCTCGCGCTCGGCCTGCAGGCGCAGCTTGCGCAACTGCTCGTAGTCCATGCCGCCGCGCACGCCGAGCTGGCGCTGGAAGTTCCCGGCGGGTTGCACCACGCCGGTGGCGGGCACACGGACCTTCGAGGCGACCTCGGGTCGCAGCGTCCGTGGCGTGGAAGGTGGCGGAGCCTGGTTGCCTGGCTTGGATTCCTGGGCCGGCGTGGCGGCGCCGAGACAGGACAAGGTTGCGGCCAGGACGAGCGCGGACAGTCTCATGGCATTCCCCTGCGAAGGCGGGCGACGCGGCCGGGGCCGCGCCTGGCTGCATGCTAGCATCGGCCAACGCCTCGAAGGGGATCCGAAATGCGCCGCTTGCTGCTGGTTTCAGCCCTCGCCGCCGCGCTCTGCGGCCCCGCCTTCGCCCAGGCGCCCGATGCCGGGGCGCTGGCGGCCGCCGTCGATGCCGACGTGCTGGCCTGGCGCCGCGACATCCACCAGAACCCGGAGCTGGGCAACCGCGAGGTGCGCACCTCGGCCCTGGTGGCCGGGCACCTGAGGGCATTGGGTTTCGAGGACGTGCGCACCGGCATCGCCACCACCGGCGTCACCGCCGTGCTGCGCGGCGGCAAGCCCGGCCCGCGCATCGCCCTGCGCGCCGACATGGACGCACTGCCGGTGACCGAACGCACCGGCCTGCCCTTCGCCTCGAAGGCCACGGCCGAGTTCCGCGGCGAAACCGTCGGCGTGATGCACGCCTGCGGCCACGATGCCCACACCGCCATCCTGATGGGCGTGGCGCAGGCGCTTTCGACGGTCCGCGAGGACCTGTCCGGCGAGATCCTCTTCATCTTCCAGCCGGCCGAGGAAGGCCCGCCGGACGGCGAGGAAGGCGGCGCGGAGGAAATGCTCAGGCAGGGCATCTTCGAGCGCTTCAAGCCCGAGGCGGTGTTCGGCCTGCACGTGTTCAGCACGCTCAACGCCGGCACGGTGGGTTACCGCAGCGGGCCGCTGATGGCGGCGTCGGACCGCTTCAACATCGTCATCAAGGGCCGGCAGACGCACGGCTCGCGGCCCTGGGGCGGCGTCGACCCGATCGTCGCCGCGGCCGACGTCATCGGCACGGCGCAGACCATCGTCAGCCGGCGCCAGAATATTTCGAAGCAGCCGGTGGTGGTGAGCTTCGGCGCCATCAAGGGCGGCATCCGCTACAACATCATCCCGGACGAAGTGGAGCTGGTGGGCACCATCCGCACCTTCGACGAGGGCATGCGCCAGCAGGTCTTCGCCGACCTCAGGAACGTGGCCGAGAAGGTCGCCGCCGCCCACGGTGCCACCACCGTCGCCCAGGTGCCCGATACCAAGGGCAACCCGGTGACGGTGAACCACCCGGCGCTGACCGCGCGCATGGTGCCCAGCCTCGAGAAGGCCGTCGGCGCCGCCAACGTGGTGGAGATGGACCTGAACATGGGCGCCGAGGACTTCAGCTACTACGCCCGCGAAGTGCCCGGCTTCTTTTTCTTCGTCGGCGCCACCCCGCCCGGACAGGACCCGCTCAAGGCCCCGTCCAACCACTCGCCCGAGTTCTTCCTCGACGAGCAGGCCCTGAAGGTGGGCACCCGCGCCATGCTCCAGGTCGCCCTCGACTACCTCCACGAGATCGACTGACCCCATTTTCTGTTTGACCTGGCGTGGGGGAGCACACTATCTTGGGGTCGTCGGTCCCGGGTGCCACAAGCACTTGGGTTAATAGGGAAGCCGGTGGGAATCCGGCACTGCCCCGCAGCGGTATGTGGAAACGACCGCCGTCATGAGCACTGGGACCCCGGGTCCCGGGAAGCGACGGCCAGTAGGAGAGGCGCCCGCGCCTCGCGTCCACGAGTCCGAAGACCTGCCGACAGCCGCGCGCATGCACGCCGCGCGGTGACCGGCCCATGGGTCTCCGGGGGGAGACGGCGCCGGTGTCGTGGCGCCGCGTCCCGCCGGCTGCGACACCCGTTCTGCATCCTCCCGTAGTCCCGACGCCCGCGGGGGCGTGGTCGCGAGGGCGCATCGCGCCGTCGTCCCGTTCCCGTGCGCCGCCTTCCGAGGGAGGGGCGGCGGCCGTGCGCCATGCACCGGAGAACGCCATGAACCAGGAAAGCCCCGTCGCCGTCGCCGCCGAGGACGACGCGCCGCAGTTCGCCCTCACCCCGCCCGCGCACGCCTCGGGCATGACCGTCACCAAGCGCAACGGCCGCCGCGAGCCGGTGGACCTCAACAAGATCCTGCGTGCCGTGCAGCGCCACTGCGACGGCCTGCACGCGGTGGACCCGATGCGCGTGGCCACGCGCACCATCTCGGGCCTGTACGACGGCGCCAGCACCCGCGAGCTCGACGAGCTCTCGATCCGCACCGCCGCCCTGCTCACCGCCGAGGAGCCCGAGTACGGGCGGCTGGCCGCGCGCCTGCTGGCCGAGTGCATCGGCAAGGAAGTGGCGGGCCAGGAGATCCACGCGTTCTCGCAGTCGGTGGCCCGCGGGCATGAGCTGGGCCTGGTCGGCGACCGCCTGCTGGGCTTCGTGCAGGCGAACGCCCGCAAGCTCAACGACGCCCTCGACGCGTCGCTCGACCGCCGCTTCGACTACTTCGGCCTGCGCACGCTCTACGACCGCTACCTGCTGCGCCATCCCACCGCGCGCACCGTCATCGAGACCCCGCAGCAGTTCTTCCTGCGCATCGCCTGCGCGCTCAGCGAGGACGTCCCCGGGGCGCTGGCGCTGTACCGGCGCATGGCCTGCCTGGACTACCTGCCCAGCTCGCCCACCCTGTTCAACGCCGGCACCACCCACGAGCAGCTCTCGAGCTGCTTCCTGCTCGACTCGCCCCAGGACACGCTCGAGTCGATCTACCGCAAGTACGCCGACGTGGCGATGCTGAGCAAGTTCAGCGGCGGCATCGGCGTGTCCTTCACCCGCGTGCGCTCGCGCGGCTCGCTGATCCGCAGCACCAACGGCCACTCCAACGGCATCGTGCCCTGGCTCAAGACGCTCGACGCCTCGGTGGCCGCGGTCAACCAGGGCGGGAAGCGCAAGGGCGCGGCCTGCGTCTACCTCGAGCCCTGGCACGCCGACATCGAGGAATTCCTCGAACTGCGCGACAACACCGGCGACGAGGCGCGACGCACCCACAACCTCAACTTCGCGCACTGGGTGCCGGACCTTTTCATGCGGCGGGTGGAAGCCGACGGCCCGTGGTCGCTGTTCGACCCGAAGGCCGTGCCGCAGTTCACCGACCTGTACGGCAACGCCTTCGAGGTCGCCTACGAACAGGCAGAGGCCGCCGGGCGCGCGGTGAAGACGATCCGGGCGCGCGACCTGTACGCGCGGATGATGCGAACGCTGGCCCAGACCGGCAACGGCTGGATGACCTTCAAGGACAAGTGCAACCGCGCCAGCAACCAGACCGCCCGGCCCGGCAACGTCATCCACCTGTCGAACCTGTGCACCGAGATCCTCGAGGTCACCTCCGACGAGGAGACCGCGGTGTGCAACCTGGGCTCGATCAACCTCGGCCAGCACCTGGGCGAAGACGGCTTCGACTTCGAAAAGCTCGCCGAGACCGTGCGGCTGGCGGTGCGCCAGCTCGACCGGGTGATCGACCTGAATTTCTATCCGATCGAAACCGCCCGTCGCGGCAACCTGCGCTGGCGGCCGGTGGGGCTGGGCTGCATGGGCCTGCAGGACGTGTTCTTCCGCCTGCGTCTGCCCTTCGACGCGCCCGAGGCGCGCGCGCTTTCGGCGCGCATCGCCGAGGAGATCTATTTCCACGCGCTCGAGGCGAGCTGCGAACTGGCGCAGGAGCGCGGCCGGCACCCGAACTTCGAGGAAACCCGCGCCGCGCGCGGCGAACTGCAGTTCGAGGCCTGGGGCGTCCAGCCGGCCGACCCGGCGCGCTGGGAAGCGCTGCGCCAGCGCATCATGGCGCACGGCCTGCGCAATTCGCTGCTGGTGGCCATCGCGCCCACCGCCACCATCGCCTCGATCGCCGGCTGCTACGAGTGCATCGAACCGCAGGTGAGCAACCTGTTCAAGCGCGAGACGCTGTCGGGCGACTTCCTGCAGGTGAACCGGTACCTGGTCGGCGAGCTCAAGCAGCTGGGCCTGTGGACGCCGGAACTGCGCGACCGCATCAAGCTGGCCGAGGGTTCGGTGCAGGGCATCACCGGGATCCCGGCGCCGCTGCGGGCCGTGTACCGCACCGTCTGGGAGATCCCGATGCGCTCGCTGATCGACATGGCGGCCGGTCGCGGCGCCTTCATCGACCAGAGCCAGTCGCTGAACCTGTTCATGGAGAGTCCGAACATCGGCGCGCTTTCGTCCATGTACATGCACGCCTGGAAGCAGGGCCTGAAGACCACCTACTACCTGCGCTCCCGCCCCGCCACCCGCATCGCCAAGGCCACCGTCGACGCGTCGGCCGCCGTGGCCTGCTCGCTCGAGAACCCCGAAACCTGCGAGGCCTGCCAGTAATGGACACCACGAAACTGCTCGACCCCGGGTTCAACCTGACGCTGCGGCCGATGCGTTACCCGAAGTTCTACGAGATGTACCGCGATGCCATCCGCAACACCTGGACGGTGGAGGAGGTGGACTTCTCGCTCGACACCAACGACCTGGCCAACAAGATCGGCCCGGCCGAACGGCACCTGGTGGAGCGGCTGGTGGCGTTCTTCGCCACCGGCGATTCGATCGTCGCCAACAACCTGGTGCTCAACCTCTACCAGCACATCAATGCCCCGGAGGCGCGGCTGTTCCTTTCCCGCCAGCTCTACGAGGAGGCGCTGCACGTGCAGTTCTACCTCACCCTGCTCGACACCTACCTGCCCGAGCCGGCCGCGCGCGCCAGGGCCTTCGCGGCGATCGAGAACATCCCCTCGATCCGCAAGAAGGCCGAGTTCTGCTTCCGGTGGATGGACAGCGTGCAGGAACTGCAGCGGCTCGAGACGCCGGCGCAGCGACGGCGTTTCCTGCTCAACCTGGTGTGTTTCGCCGCCTGCATCGAGGGGCTGTTCTTCTTCGGCGCCTTCGCCTACGTCTACTACCTGCGCTCGCGCGGCCTGCTCCATGGCCTGGCCGGCGGCACCAACTGGGTGTTCCGCGACGAGAGCGGGCACATGGCCTTCGCCTTCGAGGTCATCCGCACGGTGCGCGAGGAGGAGCCCGGGCTCTTCGACGACGAGCTTAAGGCCGACGTGGTGAAGATGCTCGAGGAGGCCGTCGACTGCGAGCAGGCCTTCGCCGAGGACGTGCTCAGCGGCGGCGTGGCCGGCCTGTCCCCCCGCGACATGCGCCAGTACCTGGAATACGTGGCCGACCAGCGCCTGGCCCAGCTCGGCCTGCCCAAGCGCTTCGGCGCCCGCAACCCCTTCCCGTTCATGGATCTGCAGGACGTGCAGGAGCTGGCCAACTTCTTCGAACGCCGGGTTTCGGCCTACCAGGTCGGCATCCAGGGCGAAGTCGCCTTCGACGCCACCTTCTAGGGAAAATGGGGTCAGGGCACATACTTGTCTTGAACAAATATGTGCTCGGACCCCATTTTTGGAGTGACCGCTCGGGGGCAGGCCGTAGAATGGCGGGCATGAGTTCCCCTGAAGCCAGCCAGCTCGGCAAGCCCACCGCCTACGGGTCGGATTACGACCCGGGCCTGTTGTTTCCCATTCCCCGCGCCCAGGCACGGGCCGCGCTCGGCCTGGGCGAGGACCTGCCCTTCGTCGGCGCGGATTTGTGGAACGCCTACGAACTGAGCTGGCTCGACGGCCGCGGCAAGCCGCGCGTGGCGCTGGCCGAGCTGCGGGTGCCGGCGGCCTCGCCGAACCTGGTCGAGTCCAAGAGCCTCAAGCTCTACCTCGGCAGCTACGCCATGGCCCGCTTCACCGACACCGACGCCCTGCGGGCCCAGCTGGTGGCCGACCTGAGCGCCGCCGCCGGCGCCCCGGTCAGCGTGGTGCTGACCCCGGCCGGGTCGAACAACGTGGCCCTGATCGAGAACCTCGAGGGCGACGTGATCGACGACCTGCCCATCGAGGTCAGCCACTACGGCCCGCCGCGCCCCGACTTCCTCTCGGCCGACCCGGAACTGAAGGCCGACGAAGTGCTGGTCTCGCACCTGCTCAGGTCCAACTGCCCGGTCACCGGCCAGCCGGACTGGGCCAGCGTGCAGATCCGCTACGCCGGCCCGCGCATCGCCCGCGACGGCCTGCTGCGCTACCTGGTGAGCTACCGCCAGCACAGCGACTTCCACGAAAGCTGCGTCGAGCGCATCTTCATGGACATCCTCGGCCGGTGCGCGCCGACCCGGCTGGCGGTGTACGCTCGCTACACCCGCCGCGGCGGCCTGGACATCAACCCGTTCCGGGCCACCCCGGGCCTGCCCTTGCCGGGCAACCCGCGCACCAACCGCCAGTAGCCGCCCGACCCGCCGGAGAGCCCATGCGCCCGAGCCTGCCCGCCGTCGCCCTGCTTTCGATCCTGCTGCTGGCCGCCTGCGGCGGCGAGCCGGCCCCGGACGCCACCGGCGGCACGCCGGCCGAAGCCGTCGAGGTTGCCGAGGAGGCCGCGCCCGAAGAGCCGCCCATGCCCAGCGGTGATTTCCGTGTGGTGGCGGTGGAGCTGGGCACCACGCTCGACGAGGACGGCCGCGTGGCCGCCCCGCGCGACGTGTTCGCACCGGGCGACACCATCCACGCCGCGGTCGTGGGCGTGGGCACCAGCCCGGGCCTGACCCTGTCGGCGCGCTGGCTGGCGGCCGACGGCACCGAGCTGGCCAAGGCCGGCCAGAGCCTGGCGCCCGAGGCGCCCACCGTCGCCACCTTCACGGTGTCCAAACCCGATGCCTGGCCCACCGGCGCCTACCGCGTCGAGGTGGCGATCAACGAACGGGTCGTCGAGACCCGCGCCTTCGAGGTGCGATAGCGCGCCGGCACCCCGGCGCGTCACGCGACGCGTCATGTCCAGGCACCCCTGCATCCAATGTGGCGCCTGCTGCGCCACCTTCCGCGTGTCCCTCCACTGGTCGGAAGCGCAGCCCGACAACCCCGACGGGCCGCCCGCCGAGATGGTGGTGCCGCTGCGACGGCACGAACTGGCCATGCGCGGCACCGAGGGCGCCAACCCGCGCTGCGTGGCCCTGCGCGGCACGGTGGGCGTGGACGGCCACTGCGGCATCTACCCCAATCGACCGAACGTCTGCCGGCAGGTGGAGCCGAGCTGGGAGTTCGGCCGCCACTGCCCGCAGTGCGACAAGGGCCGCATCGCCCACGGCCTGCCGCCGCTGACGCCGGAGGACTGGCCGCCGCCGCCCGTCGCGCCGACGGGCGAAGACCCTACGCACGCGCATTGAGCGTGCCGGGGCCGCGCTTTCCCCGGGGGGGCGCAGCGGCGACAATGCAGGGCTGATTCAACGAGAGCCCGACCATGTCCGATACGCCCAAGATCCTCTACACCCTCACCGACGAAGCGCCGTTCCTGGCCACGCAGTCGCTGCTGCCGATCGTGCAGGCCTTCGCGGGCGCCGCCGGCATCGCGGTCGAGACGCGCGACATCTCGCTGTCGGGCCGCATCCTGGCGCAGTTCCCCGAGCTGCTGGGTGGCAAGCGCATCAGCGACGACCTGGCCGAGCTGGGCGAGCTGGCGACCAAGCCCGAAGCCAACATCATTAAGCTGCCCAACATCAGCGCCTCGGTGCCGCAGCTCAAGGCGGCCATCAAGGAGCTGCAGGCCCAGGGCTACCCGCTGCCGGACTACCCGGAAGAGCCGAAGGACGCCGCCGAGAAGGACACCAAGGCCCGCTACGACCGCACCAAGGGCAGCGCGGTGAACCCGGTGCTGCGCGAGGGCAATTCCGACCGCCGCGCGCCGAACTCGGTGAAGGCCTACGCGCGCAAGCACCCGCACCGGATGGGCAAGTGGTCGGCCGATTCGAAGTCGCACGTGGCGCACATGGACGGCGGCGACTTCTACGGCAGCGAGAAGTCGCACACGCTGGCGGCCGACGGCAGCCTGCGCATCGAGCTGCACGGCAAGGACGGCAGCCACCGCGTGCTGCGCGAGTCGGTGAAGGTCAAGGCCGGCGAGATCGTCGACGCGGCGGTGATGAGCCAGCGCCAGCTGGCGGCCTTCGTCGCCGCGCAGATCGAGGACGCGCGCGCCAAGGGCGTGCTGTTCTCGCTGCACCTCAAGGCCACGATGATGAAGGTCTCCGATCCGATCATGTTCGGCGTGGCCGTGCGCGAGTTCTACAAGGACGTGCTTGAGAAGCACGCCGACGCGCTCGGGCAGATCGGCTTCGACGCCAACAACGGCATCGGCGACCTGTACGCGCGCCTGGGCAACCTGCCCGAGGCGACGCAGGCGGCGATCAAGGCCGACATCGAGGCGCTGTACGCCACCCGCCCGGGCCTGGCGATGGTGAACTCGGACAAGGGCATCACCAACCTGCACGTGCCCAGCGACGTGATCGTCGACGCCTCGATGCCGGCGATGATCCGCGACTCGGGCCGCATGTGGAACGCCGCCGGCGAGCTGCAGGACACCAAGGCCGTCATCCCCGACCGCTGCTACGCCGGCATCTACCAGGTCGTGATCGACGACTGCCGCGCCCACGGCGCCTTCGACCCGGCCACCATGGGCAGCGTGCCCAACGTCGGCCTGATGGCGCAGAAGGCCGAGGAGTACGGCTCGCACGACAAGACCTTCCAGGTGCCGGCCGACGGCACCGTGCGCGTGGTGGCGGCCGACGGCAGCGTGGTGTTCGAGCACGCGGTCGAGGCCGGCGACATCTGGCGCATGTGCCAGACCAAGGACGCGCCGGTGCAGGACTGGGTGAAGCTGGCGGTCGACCGCGCCAAGCTCAGCGCCACCCCGGCGGTGTTCTGGCTCGACCAGGCGCGCGCCCACGACGCGCAGCTCATCGCCAAGGTCGAGCGTTACCTCAAGGACTACGACACCTCGGGGCTGGACATCCGCGTCCTGCCGCCGGTGGAGGCCATGAAGCTGTCGCTGCAGCGCATCCGCGCCGGCCTCGACACCATCTCGGTCACCGGCAACGTGCTGCGCGACTACCTCACCGACCTGTTCCCGATCATGGAGCTGGGCACCAGCGCCAAGATGCTGTCGATCGTGCCGCTGATGGCCGGCGGCGGCCTGTTCGAGACCGGCGCCGGCGGTTCGGCGCCCAAGCACGTGCAGCAGTTCACCGCCGAGAACTACCTGCGCTGGGATTCGCTGGGTGAGTTCCTGGCCCTGGCCGCCTCGCTCGAGCACGTCAGCCAGCGTTGGATCAATTCCTCGGCGCCGGTGCTGGCCAAGGCGCTCGACGCCGCCAATGCCCGCATCCTCGACGAGGACCGCGGTCCCTCGCGCAAGGTCGGCGGCATCGATAACCGCGGCAGCCACTTCTACCTGGCGCTGTACTGGGCCCAGGCCCTGGCCGCGCAGGACGAGGACGCCGCCCTGAAGGCGAAGTTCGCGCCGCTGGCCAAGGCCCTGGCCGACAACGAGCAGAAGATCGTCGCCGAACTGCTGGCCGTGCAGGGCCAGCCGGTCGACATCGGCGGCTACTACCGCCCCGACCTCGCCAAGGTTTCGGCGGCCATGCGCCCCAGTGCCACCTTCAACGCGGCGCTGGCTGCGTTGTAAGAGCAGTTTTTGCCTCGGATCAACACGGATAGACACGGATAGGGCAAAAGCGAGGCCGCAAAGGGGACAGGTACATTTTCCGCAGGAAAATGTACCTGTCCCCAAAATGAAAAACCCCGCCCGGTCGCGAGACCGGGCGGGGTTTTCATTTGCGCGGATCAGCCGTGCAGGTCGAAGCGGTCGGCCTCCATCACCTTGGTCCAGGCGGCCACGAAGTCATTGACGAACTTCTCCTGGCTGTCGGACTCGGCATAGACCTCGGCGATGGCGCGCAGCTGCGAGTTCGAGCCGAACACCAGGTCCACCACCGTACCGGTCCACTTCACGGCGCCGGTCTTGCGGTCGCGGCCCTCGAGCACGTTCTCGTCGGCGGCCGAACGGCTCCACTTCGTGCCCATGTCGAGCAGGTTGGTGAAGAAGTCGGTGCTGAGCACGCCCGGGCGGTCGGTGAACACGCCGTGCTTGCTGCCGCCGTAGTTGGCGCCTAGGGCGCGCAGGCCGCCGACCAGCACGGTCATTTCCGGCGCGGTCAGGGTGAGCAGCGCGGCCTTGTCGACCAGGCGCTCGGCCAGCGAACCCTTGAAGCCCGCCGCGGCGTAGTTGCGGAAGCCGTCGATGCGCGGCTCCAGCGGCGCGAAGGACGCGGCATCGGTCTGCTCGGCGCTGGCGTCGGTGCGGCCCGGGTGGAAGGGCACGGTGACGTTGACGCCCGCCTTCTTCGCGGCGTCCTCGACCGCGGCATTGCCGGCGATGACGATCAGGTCGGCCAGCGACACCTTCTTGCCGCCGGAGGCGGAGGCGTTGAAGTCCTTCTGGATGCCTTCGAGCTTGGCGAGCACCTTGGCCAGCTGCGCCGGCTGGTTGGCTTCCCAGTCCTTCTGCGGGGCCAGGCGGATGCGCGCGCCGTTGGCGCCGCCGCGCTTGTCGCTGCCGCGGAAGGTCGAGGCCGAGGACCAGGCGGTGTACACCAGCTCCTGGGTGCCCAGGCCCGAGGCCAGCACCTTGGCCTTGAGCGCGGCCACGTCGTTGGCGTCCACCAGCGGGTGGTCGACTTCCGGCACCGGGTCCTGCCAGATCAGCACTTCCTTGGGCACCAGCTTGCCCAGGTAGCGCGAGCGCGGGCCCATGTCGCGGTGGGTCAGCTTGAACCAGGCGCGGGCCCAGGCGTCGGCGAACTCCTGCGGGTTTTCGTGGAAGCGGCGCGAGATCTTCTCGTAGGCCGGGTCCATGCGCATGGCCATGTCCGCGGTGGTCATCATGATGGTGACCTTCTTGGACGGATCATGCGCCGACGGCGCGTGGTGCTCGGGCTTGAGGTCCTTCGGGTGCCACTGCCAGGCGCCGGCGGGGCTCTTGGCCAGCTCCCACTCGTAGCCGAACAGCACGTCGAAGTAGCCGGTGTCCCACTGCACCGGGTTCGGGGTCCAGGAACCCTCGATGCCGCTGGTGATGGTGTCGTTGCCCTTGCCCGAGCCGTACTTGCTGATCCAGCCCAGGCCCTGCTCGGCGATGTCGGCGGCTTCCGGCTCGGCGCCGACGTTGGCGGCGTCACCGGCGCCGTGCGCCTTGCCGAAGGTGTGGCCGCCGGCGGTGAGCGCGACGGTCTCTTCGTCATCCATGGCCATGCGCGCGAAGGTCTCGCGGATGTCCTTGGCCGAGGCCAGCGGGTCGGGCTTGCCGTCCGGGCCTTCCGGGTTCACGTAGATCAGGCCCATCTGCACGGCGGCCAGCGGGTTGGCCAGGTCGCGTTCGCCGCTGTAGCGGCTGTTGGGCTTGTCGCTGGTGGCCAGCCACTCGGACTCCGGGCCCCAGTTGACGATGTTCGGCTCCCAGACGTCGGCGCGGCCGCCGGCGAAACCGAAGGTCTTGAAGCCCATCGACTCGAGCGCGGCATTGCCGGCGAGCACGAGCAGGTCGGCCCAGCTGAGCTTCTTGCCGTACTTCTTCTTGATCGGCCAGAGCAGGCGGCGGGCCTTGTCGAGGTTGCCGTTGTCGGGCCAGCTGTTGAGCGGGGCGAAGCGCTGGTCACCGGTGCCGGCGCCGCCGCGGCCGTCGGAGATGCGGTAGGTGCCGGCGGCGTGCCAGGCCATGCGGATCATCAGGCCACCGTAGTTGCCGTAGTCGGCCGGCCACCAGTCCTGCGAGTCGGTCATCAGCGCCTTGAGGTCGGCCATGACCGCGTCGAGGTCGAGCTTCTTGAATTCCTTGCGGTAGTCGAAGTCGGCACCCAGCGGGTTGACCTTGTTCGAATGCACGGTGAGCGGGGACAGGTCGAGCTGGTTCGGCCACCAGTCGAGGTTGCGCGGGCCCTTGCCCATGCCGATGTGGTGGACGGGGCATTTGGCATCGTTGGACATGGTGCTCTCCTTACGGGTGGTCAGGACTGGGGTGTCTTCACATCTTGGACCCCACCCCTGTTCAGCTGAAATGAATGTTTTGGATACACGCGATAGGTGTTGCCTATCGAACGCGCGCTCGCATGTGCCGGAAACCGGGCCACGCACCCTGTCTTAACGGCGCCGCGTGCTAGCCTCGGGCACTTTGCCGAACCCCTGGAGACCTCCATGCGCCCGATCGCCATTCCCAGCGCCCTCGCCGTCGCCCTGAGCCTTGTCCTGGCCGGCTGCCAGCCGGCGCAGGACGCCGTGCCGGCCGCCGACCCGGCCGCGACGGCCGAGGCCGCCGCCGAACCGGCCGCCGACGCCGACCGCGATGCCCTGGCCGACCCCATCGAGGCCGTACTGGCCGGCGACTGGCGCGATCCGGCCAACGTGGCCCGCGATGCCTGGCGCCACCCGCGCGAGACCCTGGCCTTCTTCGAGGTCGGCGCGAGCCAGCGCATCGTCGAGATTTCCCCGGGCGGCGGCTGGTACACCGAGATCCTGGCGCCGCTGCCGCGCGAAAAGGGCAGCTACGTGGGCGTGGTCAACGACCCGGCCAGGTCCGCCAACGAGCGCGCCCGCGACTACTACGCCAATGCCAACGCCAAGCTGCGCGAGAAGCTGGCGGCGCGCCCGGACGTGTACGGCGGCGCCACCCTGGTGGAGATCGACCCGGCGGCGCCGGTGATCGGCGAGCCGGGTTCGGCCGACGTCGTGCTGACCTTCCGCAACGTCCACAACTGGGTGATGGCCGGCACCGAAGCGACGATGTTCCAGGCTTTCTACGACGTGCTGGCGCCGGGCGGCGTGCTGGGCGTGGTCGAGCACCGCGCCGCGCCCGGCAAGACCCTGGCGGAAGTGAAGACCTCGGGCTACCTGCCGGAGGACTACGTGGTCGGCCTGGCCGAGGCCGCCGGTTTCGTGCTCGAGGAAAAGAGCGAGATCAACGCCAACCCGGCCGACACCCGCGACCACCCGAACGGCGTGTGGACCCTGCCGCCCTCGAACAATCACGATGAAGCCGACCGCGCCAAGTATGAAGCCATCGGCGAGAGCGACCGCATGACCCTGCGCTTCGTGAAGCCGCAGGCGCAGTAAGCCCCCTCGGGCCCTGGTGTTGAATGAAAAGAGGCCCCTCGGGGCCTCTTTTCTTTTCCTGCAGGGGGCCTTGCGTCCCCGCTCAGCGCGCGTCCTTCTCCACGACGCCGCCCTTGATCACCACCGGGATGGCCTCGAGCAGGCTCACGTCCGCGGTCGGATCACCCGGCACCGCCACGAAATCGGCCCAGCGGCCCGGTTCGGCCACGCCCACGTCCTTGCGGCCCAGCGCCTCGGCGGAGTTCACGGTGGCGGCCTGGATCGCCTGCAGCGGCGTCATGCCGTAGCGCACCATCCACGCGAACTGGCGGCCGTTGTCGCCATGGCGGTGCACGCCGGAGTCGGTGCCGTAGACCATGCGCACGCCCGCGGCGTTGGCGCGCCGGAAGCCCTCGCGCTGCAGCTCGGCGATCTCGCGGTCCTTGCGCAGGTTGTCCTCGAGGACGCCGTTCCGGCGGCCCTCGGCCTGCGTGTACTCGGTGTTGTAGATGTCCATCGACAGGAAGGTGCCGTGCTTCTTCGCCAGCGCGATGCCCTCGTCGTCGATCAGGCTGGCGTGCTCGATGGTGTCCACGCCGGCGCGGATGGCGGCCTTGATGCCCGAGGTGCCATGCGCGTGCGCGGCCACCCTCAGGCCCCACTGGTGGGCTTCCTCGACCACGGCGCGCATCTCGTCCTCGCGCATCTGCTGCTGGCCGGGTTCGGTGTTGCGCGAGAACACGCCGCCGGTGGCGCAGATCTTGATCACCTGCGCGCCATGCTTGCGGATCTCGCGCACGCGCTTGCGGGCTTCGTCCGGGCTGTCGGCGTTGTACGGGCTCTTGGCGTCGAACGAGGGCGGGAAATAGGTGGCATCGCAGTGGCCGCCGGTGGCGCCGAAGCTCGGGCCGGCCGAGACGATGCGCGGGCCGCGGATCTTGCCCTCGTCCACGGCCTGGCGCAGGCCCACGTCGTTCCAGGCGTCGGCGCCGACGTTGCGCACGGTGGTGAAGCCGGCGTCCAGCGTTTCGCCGGCGTGCTTCACGGCCAGCATGGACCAGAAGCGGTCGGTGTACTGCAGGTGGGTGTAGCCGCCGTAGCTCGGGTCGGAATCGAGATGGGTGTGCATGTCGATCAGGCCCGGCAGCAGGCTCATGCCGCCCAGGTCGATGACGCGTTCGCCCGGCGCGGGCTCGCCGCCGGGGGTGATGGCGGCGATGCGGCCGTTCTCGACGCGGATGGCCGGATTCTCGATCCACTTGCCGGTGCGCACGTCGAGCAGGCGCGCGGCGCGGATCAGCGCGTTGCCGTCGCCGGGCGCCGGCGTCACTGCCGCCTGCGGCGAGGAAGCCGCGAACGCGGCGGCAAGGGAAACAGCCAGCAGGGCCGGGGCCAGCACACGCAGGGACATGGCAACTCTCTATGGTCGGGTTTTATCGAGTGTAGCTTTTATTGTTCGCCGGTTTGGAGGCGCCAGAGCGCGGCGTAGGCGCCCTCCCGGGCAAGCAGTTCGTCGTGGGTGCCGGTTTCGACGATGCGGCCGGCGTCGAGCACGTGGATCCGGTCGGCGTGGCGCACGGTGCTCAGCCGGTGGGCCACGACCAGGGTGGTGCGGCCGCGCGCGGCGGTGGCCAGGGAATGCTGGATGGCGGCTTCGGTTTCGTTGTCCACGGCCGACGTGGCCTCGTCGAGCACCAGCACGCGCGGGTCGCGGTAGAGCGCGCGGGCCAGGGCGATGCGCTGGCGCTGGCCGCCGCTGAGGTTGCCGCCGCGCTCGCCCACCGGGCTGTCGTAGCCGGCCGGCATCGCCACGATGAAGTCGTGCGCCTCGGCCGCGCGGGCCGCCGCCTCCACCCGGGCGCGGTCGGACCGGCGCTCGCCGTAGGCGATGTTGTCGGCCACCGTGCCGTCGGTGAGGAAGGGTTCTTGGGCGACGTAGCCCACCACGCGGCGCAGCGCCGCCGGGTCGATGCCGGCCAGGTCGGTGCCGTCGAGTTCGATGCGGCCGCGGGAAGGGTCGATGAAACGCATCAGCAGCTTGAGCAGGGTGGACTTTCCGCCGCCCGTGCCGCCGACCAGGGCGACGGTGGCGCCGGCGGGCACGTCCAGGTCGATGCCCTTCACCGCCGGCCGGCCGTCGTAGTCGTGGCCCACGCCGACGAAGCGGATCGCGCCGGGCGCATCGGCCGGCACCTCGCCGGTGCCGCGCACCGGCACGGGCGTGTCGAGCAGGTCCATCACCCGGTTCACCGAGGCCATGGCGCGCTGGTAGAGGTCGACCATGTCGGCCAGGCGCGTCAGCGGCCAGAGCAGGCGCTGGGTGAGGTAGACCAGGGCCGAGTAGCTGCCCACGCCCAGTTCGCCGCGCAGGGTGAGCATGCCGCCGTAGAGCAGGGTGGCGACGAAGCCGGCCAGGATCGCCATGCGGATGACCGGCGTGATCGCCGCCGAGAAGCGGATGGCGTCGGCATTGCGGGAGCGGAACTCGTCCGACGCCTGGCGCAGGTGCCCGGCCTCGAACTCCTCGGCGGTGTAGGCCTGGATGGTGGCCATGCCGGCGAGGTTGTTGTTGAGCCGCGCCGAAACGGTGGCCGCGGCCTCGCGCGCGGCGGCATAACGCGGCGCCAGCCGCTTCTGGAACCAGAACGCGCCGACCAGGATCAGCGGGATCGGCAGCATCGCCAGCGCCGCCAGGTCGGCGGTGAGCACGAAGAACACGCCGCCGACCA
This sequence comes from Arenimonas caeni, assembly GCF_003024235.1. Lineage (GTDB taxonomy): Bacteria > Pseudomonadota > Gammaproteobacteria > Xanthomonadales > Xanthomonadaceae > Arenimonas > Arenimonas caeni. The sequence goes on from NZ_KZ679093.1 coordinate 47,128, forward strand.
GCAGCGACGACACGATCACCTGGATCAGGTCGTTGGCACCGGTGTTGAGGAAACGTTCGACCTGGTTGACGTCCTCGTTCATCACCGCCATCAGCCGGCCGCTGCGCTCGCGCTCGATCACCGCCGGCGGCAGCTGCTGCAGGTGGCCGTAGGCGGCCTGGCGCAGCGCGTGCTGCAGCTCCTGCGCCAGCCCGCGCCACTTCACCGCGTACAGGTACTCGAACAGCGACTCGAACACCCACACCGCGATCGTCAGCGCCACCAGCGCGTAGAGCTGGTGCAGCGGGTCGGGCAGGCCGAAGCCGGCCATGAAGGAGTCTTCCTGGTTGACCACCACGTCCACGGCCACGCCGATCAGCAGCTCGGGCAGCACGTCGAAGATCTTGTTGAGCACCGAATACACCGTCGCCAGCACGGCGGTGCCGCGGTGCGGGCGGGCGAAGCCGGCAAGCCGGCGCAGCGGATGGGGACTGGCCACGGGGACTCCTGGAACAAGGGCGGGCACCGGGCAGCATCTTCCCATGGGGCGTAGACTGCATGGATGCTGATCGCATTCAACAAGCCCTACGGCGTGCTCTGCCAGTTCACCGACAAGACCGTGCCGCCGCGCCCCACCCTCGCCGGCTTCGAGCTGCCCGAGGGCGTCTACGCCGCCGGCCGGCTCGACCAGGACTCCGAAGGGCTGTTGCTGCTGTCCGACGACGGCCCGCTGATCGCCCGCATCAGTTCGCCGAAGTTCCACTGGCCCAAGACCTATCTGGCCCAGGTGGAAGGCGAGGCCAGCGAGGAGCAGGTCGCCGCGCTGCGCCAGGGCGTGCAGCTCAAGGACGGCCCGACCCGCCCGGCCAAGGCCCAGAAACTGGTCGGCGCGCCGGACTGGCTGTGGCCGCGCGATCCGCCGGTGCGCCACCGCAAGTCGGTGCCCGACAGCTGGATCGAGCTGACCATCACCGAGGGCCGCAACCGCCAGGTGCGCCGCATGACCGCCGCGGTCGGCCTGCCCACCCTGCGCCTGCTGCGCATCGCCATCGGCCCGCACCGCCTCGAGGGCCTGCGCCCCGGCCAGTGGCGCCAGGAACCCCTCTGACCCGAGAATGGGGCCAGGGCACCTGGGCGCTTTGGGCGTTAATGTTCCCTGACCCCATTTTTCACGGAGGTGGGTGATGGCGTTTCCGGACCATTTCTCCGGCCATGCGGCGGACTATGCCGCGGCCCGTCCCACCTACCCGCGCGAGCTGTTCCAGTGGCTGGCCGACCAGTGCCGGCACCACGACCTGGCCTGGGACGTGGGCTGCGGCAACGGCCAGGCCAGCGTCGCGCTCACGCACTGGTTCAGCCGCGTGCACGCCAGCGATGCCAGCGCCGAGCAGATCGCCCGGGCGCCGCAGAACCCGCGCATCGTCTGGCGCGTGGAAACGGCCGAGCACTGCACGCTTCGCACCCACACCGTCGACCTGGTCACCGCCGCGCAGTGTTACCACTGGTTCAACCAGGAGCGCTTCAACAACGAGGCGCTGCGCGTGCTCAGGCCGGGTGGCCTGTGCGCGGTCTGGTGCTACGGCATCTCGCACGTCGGGCCCGGGGTCGACGAAGTCTTCAACGAGCTCCACAACGAACTGCTCGCGCCGTACTGGCCGCACGAGCGCCGCCATATCGAGGATGGCTATCGCCACCTGCCCTTCCATTTCGATGCGCTCGGCGAGATCCCGCACCTGGAGATGACCGAGAACTGGACCCTCGACCAGTACCTGGCCTACCTGCGCACCTGGTCGGCCAGCCAGCTCTACCTCAAGGACAAGGGGCAGGATCCCGTGGACCTGCTGCGCGAACGCTTCGCCGAGGCCTGGGGCGACCCCGCCACCGTGCGCGAAGTACGCTGGCCCCTGTCCATCCGCGCCGGTCGCTCGCCGCCGGCCGACTGAAGCACCGAAGCACCCGACACCCCATGGAGTCCCGCATGATCCGCACCCGCGCGCTTGCCGCCGCGATGGCGCTCGCCCTCGCCGCCCTCGTTTCACCCACCCCGGCCACGGCCACCGAAACCGCCGCCGCCCTGGCGCCGGCCGAAGACGCCGCGGCCCGCCTGCACGCGCTGTTCGAGGCCGACTGGCAGCGGCAGCTGCAGGACAACCCGCTGATGGCCAGCTACCTGGGCGACAAGCGCTACAACGACCGCCTGCCCGACCTTTCGCCCGAGGCCTTCGCCCGCCGCGAAGCCGCGCTGCGCGAGTCGCTGGCCACGCTCGGGCGCATCGACCGCGCCCGGCTTTCGCCGGCCGACCAGCTCAACTACGACCTCTACCAGCGCGAACTGCGCGTGGACCTCGACGCCCTGGCCTTCCCCTCGCAGCGCCTGGCCGTGGACCAGCGCGGCGGCGTACACCTGCTGGCGGTGCAGATGGCGCCGGCGCTGCGCTTCGAGTCGGCGAAGGATTACGCCGACTGGATCGCCCGCCTGCGTGGCTTCGATGCCTTCGTCGACCAGACCATCGCCCTGATGCGCGAAGGCATGGCCAGCGGCTGGGTCGCCCCGAAGGCGGTGATGCAGCGCGTGCCGGCGCAGATCGCCGCCCAGCGCGTCGCACTGCCGGAGCAGAGCAGCTTCTACAAGCCCTTCCTGGCCATGGCCGATGGCGTGCCGGCCGCCGAGCGCGCGCGCCTGCAGGCCGAAGGTCGGGCCGCGGTGGCCGACGTGGTGCTGCCGGCGCTGGCGCGCTTCGAGGCCTTCTTCAACGATCAATACCTGCCCGCCTGCGCCGATTCGGTCGCCACCGGCGACCTCCCCGACGGCCGCGCCTTCTACGACCACCTGGCCCGTCGCTACACCACCACGGCGATGAGCGCCGACGAGATCCACGCGATCGGCCTGTCCGAGGTCGCGCGCATCCGCGGCGAGATGGAGTCGCTGCGTGGGGAGGTCGGTTTCGAGGGCGACCTGGCCGCCTTCTTCGAGCACCTGCGCACCGACCCGCGTTTCTTCCACGACGACCCGCAGGCGCTGCTGGCCGAGTACCGCGCCATCAGCCGGCGCATGGACCCGGAGCTGGTGAAGGTGTTCGGCAAACTGCCGCGCACGCCCTACGGCGTGATCCCCATTCCCGATGCGATCGCGCCCGACACCACCACCGCCTACTACCAGCGCCCGTCGGCCGACGGCCTGCGCGCGGGCTATTACTACGTGAACCTGTACAAGCCCGAGTCGCGCCCGCGCTGGGAAATGATGGCGCTGTCGCTGCACGAGGCCGTGCCCGGCCACCACCTGCAGATCGCGCTGGCGCAGGAAATGCCCGGCCAGCCGATGTTCCGCCGCCAGGGTGGCTTCACCGCCTTCATCGAGGGCTGGGGCCTGTACGCCGAGCGCCTGGGCTACGACATGGGCCTGTACGACGACCCCTACGACCGCATGGGCCAGCTGGCCTACGACATGTGGCGCGCGGTGCGGCTGGTGGTCGACACCGGCCTGCATGCGAAGGGCTGGAGCCGGCAGCAGGCGATCGACTACTTCGCCGACAACGCACCCAAGGCGCGGCTGGACATCGAGAACGAGGTCGACCGCTACATCACCACGCCGGGCCAGGCCCTGGCCTACAAGGTGGGCCAGCTGCGCATCAGCGCGCTGCGGGCGCGGGCGGAACAGCGCCTGGGCGAGCGCTTCGACATCCGCGCCTTCCACGACGCGCTGCTGGCCGAGGGCGCGCTGCCGCTGGACGTGCTCGAGCAGCGCATGGACGCCTGGATCGAAGCCCAGGCCCGCTGAAAGAAACGGGGTCGGACCCTTGGGTCCGACCCCCGCGAATGGGGTCAGACCCCTTTTCGCGCCGATGAATCTCCGGCCAGCCCCTTTTCGCCGTGCGCGAAAAGGGGTCTGACCCCGGCCCTTACTTCGCGGCCTTCTTCGCCGCAGCCTTTTTGGCGGCCGGCTTCTTGGCGACGGCAGCCTTCTTCACCGGCGCAGCCTTCTTCACCGGCGCAACCTTCTTGGCGGCGGCCTTCTTCGCCGGCGCGGCCTTCTTGGCAGTGGCCTTCTTCGCGGTGGCCTTCTTGGCGGCGACCGCGGTGGACTTCTTGGCCGGCGCGGCGGCGGCCTTCTTGCGCTTGTTCACCGCGTAGACCGCGGCGCCCACGGCCGCCAGCGCGGCCGCGGTGACGGCCGTGCCGACCGGGTGCTTCTTCACCGCACGCACCGCGGCCGACGACCCCTTCTTCACCGCCGCCACGCCGGCGCCGGCACTCACCAGGGCACCGGCCTTCTTGGCCAGGTCGGCCTGGTCCCAGGCTTTCTTCGCCTTGGCGCCGGTATCACCCAGCTTGGCCATGGCGGTCGAAACAATCTTGCTCGTCTTGCTCATGAGGCTTCTCCGGAGAGGTTGCGGATGTCCGACGGGCTTGCGTGACCAGACTAACTCCAAACCGCTGAACGTGGCGAAGCCCGTGCGCAGGACGCTCAGGTCCCGCGCGGCTTGGCGCGGTGGGTGGCGGTGGCCGTCCACGGGTCGTCCGGCCAGGGGTGGCGCGGGTAGCGACCCTTCATTTCCTTCTTCACTTCCGGGTAGGTGTTGGCCCAGAAGCTGCGCAGATCCTGGGTGACCTGCAGCGGCTTGCCGCCCGGCGAGAGCAGGTGCAGCAGCACCGGCACGCGGCCGTCGCCGATGCGCGGGGTGTCGGCCAGGCCGAACAGTTCCTGCAGCTTCACCGCCAGCACCGGCGGCTGGCCGTGCTGGTAGGTGACGGGCCGGTCCTGGCCGGAGGGCACGGTGATGCGCCGCGGCGCCAGCACGTCGAGCTTCTGGCGCAGGGCCCAGTCCATGCCGGACTTGAGCGCCTCGCCCAGCTCTTCCTCGGACAGGGCGTCGAGCCGGGTCTTGCCGCTGAAGGCCGGCCGCAGCCACTGGTCGCGGGTGGCGAGCAGCTGTTCGTCGGACAGGTCGGGCAGGCCCAGTTCGGGCAGCCACTCGCGCAGGCAGCGCACGCGCTCGCGCCACTGGCGCAGGCCCTCGGTCCAGGGCAGGGCGTCGAGGCCGAGCTCGCCCACCGCATCGGCCAGCGCCTGCGCGGCCAGCGCCGGGTCGGGCCGGCCGGCGGGTCTGGACTCGAGCGTGATGCGGTCGAACCGGCGCTCGCGCCGGCTCACCAGCGCGCGCGCCTCGCCGTCCCAGCGCACCACGTCGCCCTCGAAGAAGCGGTCGGGGAACTCGCGCTCGAGCCAGGCCTCGTCCACCGGCGCGGCCCGCAGCAGCAGCGAGTCGCGGGCATCGAAGCGCAGCTCGCTGGCCACCAGCCAGGGCTCGCCGAACAGGGCGGTGTCGTCGAAGAGCTTGGCCATGCGGCCATTGGCCAGCTGGTAGCGACGCGGGTCGGTGGGGTGCTGGCGGGCGATTCGGTCGGGGAAGGCGTGCGCGAGCAGGTCGCCGAGGCGGTGCGCGGGCGCTTCCGCGGGCGGCGCCGCATCGCAGCGCAGGCGTCGCCGCCACTGCTTCGAGGCCGCGTCCACCGCCGCCAGCGCGCTGCGGTTGGCATTGCCCGGCGCGCGCCCGGCCCGGAACGCGGCCAGGGCCTGCCAGCGCGCGGCCAGGGCGTCGCTGCGTTCGCGCAGCACGTCGCGGGCTTCCACCAGCGCGGCCAGGTCGCAGGCCAGCGCCAGGTCGGCCGGCGTGCGCGCGGCGCGCAGCATCGCGGCCAGGCGCGGGTGCGTGCCCAGCTCGAGCAGACCGCGGCCGAAGGCAGTGATGCGCTGGCCGTCGTCGAGCGCGCCCAGGCGCTGCAGCAGTTCGCGCGCGGCGGCCAGCGCGCCGCCGGGCGGGGCATCGACGAAGCGCAGCTTCGCATCGCCCCAGGCGGCGAGCTCGAGCGCCAGCGAGGCCAGCTCGACCTGCGCGATCTCGGGCGTGCGCATGGGTTCCAGGCGCTGGCTCTGCGGCCACAGGCGATAGGCCCAGCCCTCGGCGACGCGGCCGGCGCGGCCGGCGCGCTGGTCGGCCGAGGCCTGCGAAATCGCCACGGTTTCAAGCCGCGAGAAGCCGGAGTTGGGGTCGTAGCGCGGCTCGCGGGCCAGGCCCAGGTCGATCACCACGCGCACGCCGGGCAGGGTGACCGAACTCTCGGCGACGTTGGTGGCGAGGATGACGCGGCGGCGGCCGGCGGCGTCGGGGCTGAGCGCGGCCGACTGCTGGTCGACCGGAAGGTCGCCGTGCAGGGGCAGCAGCACGGCGGCGTCCTGCAGCGAAAGCCCTGCGATCGCATCGGCGATTTCCCGCTGGCCCGGCAGGAACACCAGCACGTCGCCCGGATGCTTTTGCAGCGCCTCGGCCAGGCAGCGCCGCAGCTGCGGCAGCCAGGCCTCGTCGCGGCGCGCAGGGAAGTGCGACACCTGCACCGGCCAGGCGCGGCCGGCGCTGGTCAGGCGCGGCGCGTCGATCAAGCGCGCCAGGGATTCGCCGTCGAGCGTGGCCGACATCACGACGATGCGCAGGTCCTCGCGCAGCTGCGCCTGCACGTCCAGCGCCAGCGCCAGGCCCAGGTCGCCGGCCAGGTGGCGCTCGTGGAATTCGTCGAAGACGATCGCCGCCACGCCTTCAAGCGTCGGGTCGTCCTGGATCATGCGGGTGAGGATGCCTTCGGTGACGACCTCGACCCGGGTGCGCGCCGAGACCTTCGACTCGAAGCGGATGCGGTAGCCCACGGTCTCGCCCGGCTGCTCGCCGAGCTGCCGGGCCATGAAGCCGGCGGCGGCGCGTGCGGCCACGCGGCGCGGCTCGAGCATCAGGATCCGGCCGTCGCCGCGCCAGGGCGCGCCCAGCAGCGCCAGTGGCACCTGGGTGGTCTTGCCGGCGCCGGGCGGCGCTTCGAGCACCAGGCGCGAGCGCGCCTCGAGGCTTTGCAATACCTCGGGCAGCAGCGGCTGGATGGGGAAGTCGGGCCTCGTCACGGCGCGCAGTGTAGCCGCCCGCCGCAGGGCTCAGCTGTTCGCGCCGGCCGCCATCGCCGTGCAGGCCTGCTGCAGGCGACTGATCGCCGGCCGCATCGCGCGCCCGCGGCCGCGCACCAGCAGCACGCCTGCCACGCCCGACGCCTCGTCCACCCAGGGCGTGAAGCCGAAGGCGCCGGGGCTGGACGTGCGCGTCGGGCGGCCACGTGCATCGCGCGCCTCGACCCATTGGCCCAGGCCATAGCCCATGCCGTCGGCGGTGTCGGGCCGCTTGCCGATGGCCAGGCCCACGGTGCGGTCGCGCGCCATGAATTCGATCGTGCGCGGCGAGAGGAAAGGCCGGCCGGCGTGGCGGCCGTCGGCGAGCACCATGTCCACGACCTTGCCGTAGTCGGCCAGGGTCGAACGCGCGCCGCCGGCGATGCGCGGGTTGGGGTTGCGTACGTAGCCGGCACGGCGCGCCATCGCCCGCCAGTCGCTGCCGCCGAGGCCCAGCGGGCGGACCATCTCGCGCTTGAACAGGGCGTCCCAGGTGAGGCCCGTGGCGCGCTCGGCCATCGCGCCGGCCACCTGCATGCCGTTGCCGCCGTAGGCGAACACGGTGCCCGGCGGTGCATCGACGCCCTCGGCGAGGATCTCGCGCGCGCAAGCCTGCAGTTCGCCGCGACGCCGGGACAGGCAGGGCGCGGGCCCGGCGGCCAGTCCGCTGGTGTGCGAGAGCAGCTGCTCGAGCGTGATGGCGTGCGTGGCCGCCGGCGCGTCGGGGAAGTGCTCGCCGACGCGGCTGTTCCAGCGCAGCGCGCCGGCTTCGACCACGCGCGCCAGCGTGAGCGCCGCCAGCCACTTGCTGGCGGACGCGATCGGCACGCGGGTCGCATCGTCATTGGCGCCGGCGTGCCAGCGTCGCGCCGGACCGTTGGCGGTGGACAGGCGCAGCGAGGCGCCGTCGAGGCCGTGGGCGGCCACCAGCGGCTGCAGGGCGTCCCGCGCCGGGTCGGCGCAGGCGGCCCGGGGCGCGGCGGGGGTGGCGAGCAGCAGGCAGAGTGCGAGGGCGGCGAGGGTCTTCATGCCTGCCTCAACGCCCGGGTCTGCGCGACGTTGACCGCGGGGCGATAAAATCCCGGCCTTTGCCGGCGGAGACCGCATGGACCTGATCGACATCGGCGCCAACCTGGGCCACGAAAGCTTCGACCACGACCTCGACGCCGTGCTGGCGCGGGCGCGCGCGGCCGGCGTGAACCGGCTGGTGGTCACCGGCGCCAGCCGGGCCGGTTCGGTGCGGGCGCTTGAGCTGGCCAAGGCGCACCCGGGCATGCTCTGGGCGACGGCGGGCGTACATCCGCACCATGCGGTGGAGTGCACGGCCGAGGCGATCGCCGAGCTGCGCGCGCTGCAGGCCGAGCCCGAGGTGGTGGCCGGCGGCGAGTGCGGGCTCGACTACCACCGCGATTTTTCGCCGCGTCCGGCGCAGCGCACCGCGTTCGAGCGCCAGCTGGAGCTGGCGACGGAAACCGGGCTGCCGTTGTTCCTGCACCAGCGCGACGCGCACGGCGATTTCATGGCGATCATGCGCGAGTTCGAGGGCAGGCTGGGCCCGGTCGTGGTGCACTGCTTCACCGGCACGCGCGAGGAGTGCTACGACTACCTCGACCGCGACTGGCACATCGGCATCACCGGCTGGCTGTGCGACGAGCGCCGCGGCAGGCACCTGCGCGAGTTCGTGAAGGACATCCCGGCGCATCGCCTGATGATCGAGACCGACGCGCCCTACCTGCTGCCGCGCACCGTGCGCCCGATGCCCAGCCACCGGCGCAACGAGCCGATGTACCTGGCGCACATCGTCGAAGAGCTGGCCCGCGACCGCGGCGAGCCGGTGGAAGTGACCGCCGCCGCCGCCACCGCCACCGCCGCCACCTTCTTCAGCCTCTGACAAGAAAGGGGGTCAGGTTCACTTCCGCAGATGCGGAAGTGAACCTGACCCCCTTCTTTTTCATTCGTCGTCGACGGGGAGGCCGTGCCGACGGCCGTAGTCGAGGGCCTGGTCGCGCACGCGCTCATTGAGTTCCTTCATGCGCTGGCGGTTGAACTTGCGGCAGTCGCTGCCTGCGCGGCCGGAGGGACACGCATCGAGGGCTTCCTGGATCGCCCGGGCTTCGCCCTGCCAGGCCGGCAGCTGGTTCCCGAAGGTCATCGCCTCGACCAGGCCCTGGCCGGTGAAGGCGGTGACGAAGCGGTAGTCGCTGCTGTCCACGCTCTGTTCGGCCGGGCCGATCTCCACGAGGTCGAACACCAGGTCGCCGCCGTCGAGGTCGCCGCCTTCCCAGCGCGTGCGGTGCACCAGTCGGTTGGCGCGGATGCGGGTGTCCTTGAACACGCCGACGCCGGCGCCCAGGAAGGGCATTTGCGTGGCGATCGAACTGGGGCGCCGGCTCACCCACATCTGCAGCATGATGCCGTCGCCCTTGCCGCGGATGCCCTGCACGTTGCCACCGGGGCCCTCGCCCAGGGTTTGCGGCGTGCGCGGGATCGAGGCCAGGAAATCGCGGTGCAGGCTCATGTCCCGGAACCAGCCGAAGGCCGAACCCAGGTCGTCGCCCAGCAGCAGGCAGGCCGGGCCGATCTCCTGGTGCTTGCCGCAGATGAAGGTGTCGCCGTCGGCCTGGCGCACCGCGAAGTGCACCTCGCCCTGGGCGAAGTTGCCGCCGCCGGGCATCCAGTTGCCCATCAACCCGGGCAGGAACAGCTGGCTGTTGTCGGCGCTGTTGACGAAGTAGGTAATCTCGCCGAGCCCTTCGGACGAATCGATGAGCTGGCGGATCATCAGGTCGAAGCGGTAACTCCCCATCTCCGACTCGGGGTTGGGCGGGAACCGGCTGTTGGCCGCGAAGGTGGCCTCCACCTGCCGGCGCATCTCCGCCAGCCGCTCTTCTTCGGCCAGGTCGATGAAGGTCTCGCCGTGCGCAATCCAGGCGTCCTCGGTGCCCGACTCCACCACCGGGATCGGCGGCAGGTCAAAGGGATTGGGCGGCACGCCGAACTTCTCGATCTCCTCGCCGGCCAGTGCACGCGCCTCCGGGCTGCCCGACTCGACGATGGGCAGGTTGGGCGCGAACGGGTCGCTGGCCGAGGCCGGCGGCGGCATCGTCATCTCGCCGGCGGCGCGAGCCTCGTCGCTGCCCGACTCCACCACCTCGGGCGGCGGGAAGGAGAACGGATTGGGCAGCACGCCGGTGGCCGCCAGCGCCACGCCGGCGACCACCACCGCGCCGACAACGGCGAACGTGACGCCGCGCCGGCTCATTGCTTCACCAGCTCGACGCGCCGGTTGAGCGCGCGGCCGGCCTCGCTGGTGTTGGGCGCCACCGGCTCGCTGGCGCCGGCGCCGCGCGAGCGCAGGCGGCGATCGGGCACGCGGTGCTCGATCACCAGGGCCGAGCGCACCGCCAGCGCGCGCTCCTCGCTCAGGCGCTGGTTGGCGGCGGCGTTGCCGACCGAATCGGTGTGGCCGACGATCTCGAGCCTGAGCGAGGGATCACGCCGCAACAGTTCGGCCACCTGCGCCAGCGCATCGGCCGACTCCGGCTTGAGCGTCGCCTTGCCGGTGTCGAAGTAGATGCCGTCCAGCCGCACCACGCCGGCCGCCGCCAGTTCCGCCGCCAGCTCGTCGGCGCTCACGCCGGCCTGGCCGGTCTGCATCGCCTCGCCCTCGACCACGTAGACCCAGCTGCGCTGCTTGTTCACCATCACCGCCACGCTCACCGCGCTGGCGCCCACCCGGCCTTCGGCGGCGAGGTAGCGGAAGTCGCCGCCGACGCCGATGTTCATGTCGGCCACGCGATACCAGTTCGATTCGCGGGTGCCGGTGCCGCCGCATTCACCGCGGCCTGCGCACTGGTGCACGACGCGCAGGCCCTGGCCGCGCAGCGCCTGCTCGTAGTTGCGCAGGATCTCGAGCGTGGAGCGGCCCGACGGGTTGTCGTAGATCGTCTTGGTGACGCGGCCTTCCACCTGGCGGCTGCGCAGGTCGCCGTTGCTCTCCCTGCCCACCACGAACGCATAGCCGTCGAAGGCCAGCACCTTTTCCTCGCGCTGGCTCGAGCCGGCGTAGGGCAGCACGCGGAAGGCCGGGCCGGACGCTGCCTGGCCGCCCGCGGCGGGTGCCGACTGCACGACGCGGCCGCGGGAATCGACGTACTCGACGTCCTCGCCGCGTCGCCGGGCCTCGGCGGCGCAGCGATCGTCGCCCAGCGCGCAGCGGGTGGCGCGGCGCACCTCGCGGTCCACCGCGCGTTCGACTTCCGATTGCACCGCGCGTTCGGCGGTTCGCTTGAGCGATCGCCCGATGTCCTGGGCGGCGGCGGGGGCCGCCAGCGCCAGCAGGACGGCAAGGCAGGACAGACGGTGGCTCAGGCTCATCGACGGGCTCCGGGGTGGGCGCCGGGGGGGCGCGTGTCACCGGAAATACACGCAATCCGGGGCCGGATCGCGCCAACCCGCCTTCAGCTGCGCAGGCCGACGCCCCGGGAGAGCAGGCGCAGGGCGAGCGCGCCCAGCGCGAGCACGAAGAACAGCATCAGGCCATAGGCCGTCGCTATCGGAACGTCGCTCTGGCCAAGCAGTCCATATCGGAAGGCGTTGACCATGTAGAAGATCGGGTTGAGGTGGGTCGCCGCCTCGGCCCAGCCCGGCAGGAGCTTCACCGAGTAGAACACGCCGCCCAGGTAGGTCAGCGGGGTGAGGATGAAGGTCGGCACGATGGCGATGTCGTCGAACTTCCTGGCGTACACCGCGTTCACGAAGCCCGCCAGCGAGAAGATGACCGCGCCCAGCAGCACCGTCGTCAGCGTCACCAGTGGGTGCGGGATGCGCACGGTGGTGAAGAACATGGCGATGCCCAGCACGATCGCGCCCACCATCAGCCCGCGCAGCACGCCGCCGGCGACATAGCCGCCCAGGATCACCCAGTTGGGCATCGGGCTGACCAGCATCTCCTCGATGTGGCGGCCGAACTTGGCGCCGAAGAAGCTCGAGCTGATGTTGCCGTAGGCGTTCTGGATGATCGACATCATCACCAGGCCCGGCACGATGAAATCCATGTAGCCGACGCCGTCCATCGGCCCGATCCGAGAACCGATCAGGCTGCCGAAGATCAGGAAGTAGAGCGTCATCGTGATCGCCGGCGGCACCAGGGTCTGGCCCCAGATGCGCAGGATGCGGGCCACCTCGCGCCGGGCGATGGTGTAGAGCGCGACCAGGTTCGGGCTCACGACTTCACCTCCGGCCTGGCCGTCATGCGCACGAACAGCTCCTCGAGCCGGTTGGACTTGGTGCGCATCGAACGCACCCTGATGCCGGCGGCGTCGAGCGCGGCGAAAACCCGGTTGAGCTCCATCTCGCGCGGCATCTCCAGGTCGATGGTGTGGTCGTCTTCGGCCAGCAGGGTGGCGCCGGCGATCTCCGGCAGCCGTGCCGGCAGCTGGCCGTCCACGTCGAGCAGGAAGCCTTCGACGTCGAGCTTGGCCAGCAGCGACTTCATCGGGCCCTGCTCGATGATGCGGCCGTGGTCGATGATCGCCAGGTTGCGGCACAGGCTCTCGGCTTCCTCCAGGTAGTGCGTGGTGAGGATGACCGTGGTGCCGGCGGCGTTGACCTCCTTGAGCGTCTTCCACATGCCGCGGCGGATCTCGATGTCCACGCCCGCGGTGGGCTCGTCGAGGATGAGCAGCTTCGGCCGCGTCATCATCGCGCGGGCGATCATCAGCCGGCGCTTCATGCCGCCCGAAAGCGTGCGCGACATCTTGCGCGCCTTGTCCCACAGCTGCGCCTTCTTCAGCTCCTCCTCCGCGCGCACCAGCGCCTCTTCGCGCTCGATGCCGTAGAAGCCGGCGTAGTTGACCAGGATGTCGAGCGGCTGCTCGAACATGTTGAAGTTGATCTCCTGCGGCACCAGGCCGATCAGGCGCATGGCCTCGGAGCGGCGGGCGTGCAGGTCGATGCCGAACACCGACACGTCACCCGAGGTCTTGTTCACCAGCGAGCTGACGATGCCGATCAGGGTGGACTTGCCGGCGCCGTTGGGTCCGAGCAGGGCGTAGAAGTCGCCGGGCGCGACGCTCAGCGAAACGCCCTTGAGCGCCTCGACGCCGTTGTCGTAGGTCTTGCGGAGATCGCGGATCTCCAGCGCGGGTTGGGTCTGCATGGTGCTCCTGGGACCGTGCCGACGCTGCGCCGGCCGGACGGGGGCCTTATTATAGGGTCCTCGCCGCACCCGGCCCCGGGACCGCGGCCGGTACACTGCATCCCGTTCCCGGAGCCCATCGCTTGGCCATCGTGCATTTTCCCCTTCGGCTGGTCGGCAGCCACATGCTGGCGCCCAGCGTCCGCCACCTCGCCTTCGCGCGGGACGACGGCCAGCCGCTCGATTTCATCCCCGGCCAGTTCATCCAGGTGCATTTCAAGTACCCGGACGGCACCCCGACCAAGCGCAGCTACTCGCTGGCCACCATGCACGACCATGCGCTGGGGCCGGGCGAAGCGGTGGAGATCGCCGTAAGCTTCGTGGCCGGCGGCGCCGCCACCGCGCTGTTCGAGGCGCTCGACGAAGGCCAGCAGATCGAGGCTTCCGGCCCCTATGGCCGCTTCTGCCTGATGCCCGGCGACGCCAACCGCCGCTACCTGCTGGTGGCCACCGGCACCGGCGTCACGCCCTATCGCGCGATGCTGCCGCGCCTGGCCTCGTTGATCCGCGAGCGCGGCGTGGAAGTAGTGCTGCTGTTCGGCTGCCGCACGCCGGCCGAGCAGCTCTACCACGACGACTTCCTGGCCTTCGCGGCCGAACACCCGGGCTTCCGTTACGTCAACTGCTTCAGCCGGGAATTGCCCGCATCGCCGCGCCCCGACGACCGAAGTGGTTACGTGCAGGACGCGCTGGCCGGCTTCGCACCTTCGGCCGAGGGCGACATCGCCTACCTGTGCGGCAACCCGAACATGGTCGACGCCTGCTTCGAGGCCCTCAAGACCGCCGGCCTGCCGGTGCCGCACATCCGCCGCGAGAAGTACGTCTCGAGCAAGTAATCGGCACGGTCACATTCCGGGCGCCCGGGGCGTCTGTCATCCTGTGGGCCGGTTTGGCCCGGATGGGAGACACCATGAAACCCTTGTTCCTGATGCTGGCTGCGGGCCTGTTGGCCGCGCCCGGCGCCGAGGCCCGGCGCATCGGCCAGCTTGAGTTCACGCCCTGCGAGCTGGCCCAGCCAGGCACCGGCGCCACCCTCAGGCTCGAATGCGCCACGCTCGAGGTGCCCGAGGACCCCACCCGCCCCGAGGGGCGCAGGCTGAAGCTGAAGGTTGGCCTGGCGCCGGCGCGCGCCGCCGAGCCGGCGCCCGACCCGGTGGTCTTCTTCGCCGGCGGCCCGGGGCAATCGGCCACCGAAAGCTGGGCGGGCGTGGACGCCGGTTTTTCCCGCATCCGCGCCAAGCGCCACGTGGTCTTCGTCGACCAGCGCGGCACCGGAGACGGGCACCGCCTGGCCTGCGCCCTGCCCGACCCGCAGGGCGGGGCCATGCCCGACAGCGCCCAGCTGCGGCAGATGGCCAGCGACTGCCTGGCCTCCCTCGACGCCGACGTGGCGCAGTACACCACCTCGGTGGCGGTGAAGGACATCGAGGCCCTGCGCCTGGCGCTGGGTGCGCCGACCCTGAACCTCTACGGCGGCTCCTACGGCACCCGCGTGGCCCAGGAATACGCCCGCCAGTACCCGCAGGCCGTGCGCAGCATCATCCTCGATGGCGTGGTGCCGCCCGGCCTGGCGCTGGGCAGCGAACACGGCATCAACCTCGAGGCCGCGCTCAAGGCCATCCTCGGCCGATGCAGCGGCGACGACGCCTGCCGCGCCGCCTTCGGCGACCCCTACCGCACGCTCTACGGCCTGCGCGACCGCGTGCGCGCCACGCCGCAGACGGTGGCCGCGCGCGACCCGCGCACCTGGGCCCCGCGCGAACTGCGCCTGGACGAGGCCGCGGTGGTGTCGATCGCCCGGCTGTTCGCCTACGCTCCGGAAACCGCCGCCCTGATGCCGCTGCTGCTGCACGAGGCGGCCTCCGGCCGGCCGGAGGCGCTGGTGGCGCAGGCGGCGCTGGTCTACGACTCGCTTTCGGCGCAGATCAACCACGGCATGCAGCTGTCGGTGACCTGCGCCGAGGACGCCCCGCGCCTGTCCCGCCGCGAGCAGGACGAGGCGCTGATCCTGGGCAATGCCATCACCGGCGTGCTGCTCGACCAGTGCGAGGTCTGGCCCAAGGGTCCGGTGTCGCCCGGTTTCCACGAGCCGCTGCGCACCGACACCCCCACCCTGCTGCTCTCGGGCGAGCTCGACCCGGTCACGCCGCCACGCTACGCCGAACAGGTGCTGGCCGACCTCGGCAAGGCCGCCCACCTGGTCGGCAAGGGCCAGGGCCACATCCTGCTCAACCGCGGCTGCACGCCGCGCCTGGCGGCGGAGTTCATCGACAAGCTCGACCCCGAAGGCCTCGACGCCGGCTGCCTGGACGTGCTCGGCCCGACGCCCTTCTTCCTCGACCACAACGGAGCCACGCCATGATCGAGGTCCGCGACCTGCACAAGGCATTCGGCAAGGTCACCGCCGTCGACGACGTCGGTTTCCGCGCCGAAGACGGCCAGATCACCGGCCTGCTCGGCCCCAACGGCGCCGGCAAGACCACCACGCTGCGCATGCTCTACACCCTGCTCCGGCCCGATCGCGGCCAGGTGCTGGTGGACGGCGTCGACGCCGTGGCCGACCCGGGCGCGGTGCGCCGCCGGCTGGGCGTGCTGCCCGACTCGCGTGGGCTGTACAAGCGCCTGAGCAGCCGCGAGAACATCCGCTACTTCGGCCGCCTGCACGGACTGGACGACGCGACCATCGCCACGCGCACCGAGGCGCTGGTGAAGGCGCTGGACATGGCCGACATCATCGACCGCCGCACCGAGGGCTTCTCGCAGGGCCAGCGGGTGAAGACGGCGATCGCCCGCGCGCTGGTGCATGACCCGCGCAACGTGATCCTCGACGAGCCCACCAACGGCCTGGACGTGATGGCCACGCGCGCAATGCGCCGCTTCCTGCACCAGCTGCGCGACGAGGGCCGCTGCGTGCTGTTCTCCAGCCACATCATGCAGGAGGTGGCGGCGCTGTGCGATCGCATCGTCATCATCGCGCACGGGCGCGTAGTGGCCGAGGGCACGGCCGACGAGCTTCGCGCGATGACCGGCGAGGCCAACCTCGAGGACGCCTTCGTCAAGGCGATCGGCACCGAAGAAGGACTGATGGCATGAGCGCCGCGATCACCGTTTTCCTGAAGGAAGTCACCGAGAACCTGCGCGACCGCAAGACCGTCTTCAACGCGCTGGTGATGGGCCCGCTGCTGGGGCCGCTCTTCTTCGCGATGATGATGAGCTTCGTCATCAGCCGGCAGCTCGACATCGCCGAGAAGCCGCTGAAGGTCCCGGTGGTGGGCGCCGAACACGCCCCCGGCCTGGTCGGCTGGCTCGAGCGCCAGGGCGTGCAGGTCGAGCCGGCGCCGTTCGACCCGGAGGAGGCCCTGCGCAGGCGCGAGAGCGAGGCCGTGCTGGTGGTGCCGGCCGACTTCGGCACGCGCTGGCGCGCCGGCGAAACCGCGCAGGTGCAGGTGCTGCAGGACAGCTCGCACCAGGACGGACGCGGGCCGGTGCGGCGGCTGACCGGGCTGCTCGAGTCCTACTCGCGCCAGCAGGCGGCGCTGCGCGTGAGCGCACGCGGCATGCACCCTTCGCTGCTGTCGCCGGTGGCGGTGGCCGAGCGCGACATCGCCAGCACGCAGCAGCGCGCCGGCCAGCTGCTCGGCTTCCTGCCCTACCTGCTCGTGCTTGGCGCCTTCCTGGGCGGCATGTACCTGGCCATCGACACCACCGCCGGCGAACGCGAGCGGCAGTCGCTCGAGCCGCTGCTGGCCAATCCGGCCTCGCGCGCCGAGATCGTGCTGGGCAAGCTCGGCGCCACCTTCGGTTTCGCGATGGTGAGCATGATGCTGAGCCTGGTGGCCTTCACCTTCGCCTTCCGCTACATGCCGCTCGACCAGCTGGGCATGAAGGTGGACTTCGGCGCGGCGCTGGTCCTGCGCGCGGGCCTGCTGATGGTGCCGCTGGCGCTGGCGTTCGCGGCGCTGCAGACGGTGGTGGCGGCCTATGCCAAGAGTTATCGCGAAGCGCAGACCTACCTGTCGCTGCTGATGCTGCTGCCGATGATCCCCTCGGTGCTGCTGATGGTCTCGCCGATGCAGGGCGAAACGTGGATGTCGGCGACGCCGCTGCTGAGCCAGAACGTGCTGATCATGGCGCTGGCGCGGGGCGAGGCCGTTTCGCTCGCCGACTTCGCGCTCAGCTTCGGTTGCACCCTGGCCCTGGCCATCGGGCTGGTGTGGGTGGCGGTGCGCATCTACCACCGCGAACAGCTGGCGGTGTCGGCCTGAGGCCTGCACCCGCGCAAGAAAAAGGCCCGGCGATGCCGGGCCTTTTTTTTACTTGCGTGCCGCTTACGGCTTGAAGCTGAAGGTGCGGGTGAGCGTGGCCGGGCCGTCCATCGGCTCGAACTGCCAGTCGCGCACGGTGTTGATCACTTCGCGGTCGAAAGTGCCGCGCGGCTGCGAGCGGATCACGCGCACGTCGGTGACGCTGCCGTTGGCGGCGATCGCGATCTCCACCGTCACCTCGCCCGAGACACCGCTGCGGTAGGCCGCGCGCGGGTAGGACGGCTGCGGGGCGCGCACCGGCACCGGGTTGCTGGCCCGGGCCACGGTCGGCTCGGGCGCCGGCGGCTGGGCGGGCTGGGTGGCGGCCGGCTCGGTCGGCGCCGGGGTGGCAGGCTGGGCCGGCTGCGTCGCCACCGGGGCGGGCGTCGGCGCGGGCTGGGTGGCTGCGGCCGCCGCGGCGGCGGCTTCCTGGGCCGCGCGCTGGGCAGCCAGTTCGGCCTCGCGCTCACGCTGCGCGGCCTGCGCGGCTTCCTGCTGGGCACGCTCGGCGACACCGGCGCGACCCTTGGCGATCGAGTCCTTGATGCGCGGCAGGGCCGGGGTCTGGGCGTCGGAGCGCTCGATCAGGGAACGCAGGCGATCGGCCTCGACGAAATCCTCGCGGCCGATCGCCTGTTCGGCGGCGATGATCGCGTAGGGCATCAGGTCGATCAGGGCCATTTCGGCCGAGGCGTCCGGCTTCTCGCTCTTCTCGCGCAGCGCCAGGTAGTACTCCATGGCGTTGTCGCCGGCCGGCGCGTACAGGCGCTGCTCGCGCAGGGCGTCGGAACCGCGGCTGCGCAGTTCGTCGATGCTCAGGCCCTTGAGCGCGGCCTCGGCGGCCTCGGCGGCTTCCTGCGCGGCCACCTCTTCGGCGGACGGGCCGGCAGGCTGCGCGGCGGCCGGCGCCGGGGCACCGGCGGGCGCCGGGGCGGCCTCTTCCTTGGAGCAGGCGGCCAGGCCGAGGCCCAGCGCCAGGACGATGCCCCAGCGCAGGGCGCGGGAAGACGAGGTCGGTTCGGCGGTCATTTTTTCCCCTGAAACGTTAAGCCAACATGACGTTCAGCACATAAGACTTTGGCCGCTTTGTCAAGGCGAAATCGTTTCGGGCTGCCAACTGGCGCACGGTTTCACGCCGCCGGGGCCGGGGTGGCGGCGCCTACTTGCCGATGCAGAAGTCGGCGAAGATCCGGCCCAGCAGGGCGTCGGCGTCCACCCGGCCCGTGATCGTGCCCAGGGCATCCTGGGCCTGGCGCAGCTCTTCGGCGGCCAGTTCACCGGCACCCTGGTGCAGCTGGGCCGCGGCGGCGCCGAGATGGCGGGCGCCCCGGGCCAGGGCCTCGAGGTGGCGGGTGCGGGCGCTGAAGGCCCCTTCGCTGCCCTCGCCCAGGCCGGCAGCGTCGCGCAGGCGGGCGCGCAGGGTGTCCAGGCCGGCGCCGGTGCGCGCGGATATCCACAGGTGCTCGCCGTCGTCGCGGCGCTCGGCGTGGACCGGGGCGCCGCTCAGGTCGGCCTTGTTGTGCAGCCAGAGCACGGGTACGCCGGCCGGCAGCGGCAGGGCCGGCGGGGGCGCCTGGTCGTCGAGCACCGCCAGCACCAGGTCGGCGCGCTCGAGTTCGGCGCGGGCCCGGCGGATGCCTTCCTGCTCCACCCGGTCCGGGGCCTCGCGCAGGCCGGCAGTGTCGACCAGGGTCAGTTCGATGCCGTCGATGCGCACCTGTTCGCGCAGCAGGTCGCGGGTGGTGCCGGCGATCTCGGTGACGATGGCGCGCTCCTCGCCGGCCAGGGCGTTGAGCAGGGAGGACTTGCCGGCGTTGGGCGCCCCGGCGATGACCACGTGCAGGCCATCGACCAGGCGCTTGCCGCGTCCGGCGTCGGCGCGCAGGCGATCGAGCGCGGCCGAGACGTCGTGCAGTCGGCGCTGCAGTTCCGGCGCGGCCAGGAAGTCGACTTCCTCCTCGGGGAAATCGAGCGCGGCTTCGATCCACACGCGCAGGCCGGTCAGGCCCTCGACGACGGCGTGCACGCGCCGCGAGAACTCGCCCTCGAGCGAGCGGCGGGCCGCGCGCAGGGCGGCCTCGCTGCCGGCGGCGACCAGGTCGGCCACCGCTTCGGCCTGGGCCAGGTCGAGCCGGCCCTCCAGGAAGGCCCGCTCGGTGAACTCGCCCGGCCGCGCCGGCCGCGCGCCCAGTGCCAGGCAGCGCGCCAGCAACGCCTGCAGCAGCAGCGGGCTGCCGTGGCCCTGCAGCTCGAGCACGTCCTCGCCGGTATACGAATGCGGCGCCGGGAAATACAGCAGCAGCCCGTCGTCGATCACCTCGCCGTCGCCGTCGCGAAAGCGCAGGTAATGCGCGTGCCGCGGCGTCGGCGCCTTGCCCAGCAACGTCGCCGCGATCACCCGGCAGCCCGCCCCGCTCAAGCGCACGATCCCCACGCCCGCCGCCCCGGCCGCCGTCGCAATCGCCGCAATCGTTTCGCGCTGCTCTGTCATGGAGAGGATTTAGCCACGGATGAACACGGAAAGACACGGAGGCCCACGGATGAATCAACAGGTAGAAGCAAAAAGAAAGGGCGGCCTGCGCGGCCGCCCCTTCCTTCGAAACCACTCTCGAACGCTCTATCCGTGAGCCTCCGTGTCTTTCCGTGTAATTCCGTGGCGAAAACCTTACTTGGCCGGAGCCGGGGTGGTGCCGTGGCGCTTGGTGATGATCCACTGCTGGGCCAGGCCGAGGATGCCGTTGGTGCACCAGTAAAGCACCAGGCCCGAGGGGAAGAAGGCCATCATGACGCCGAACACCAGCGGCATGGCGGTCATCATCTTCTTCTGCATCGGGTCCATGCCCGGCGTCGGCGTCATCTTCTGGGTCAGGTACATCACCGCCAGGTTGATGACCGGCAGGATGAAGTACGGGTCGGGCGCGGTGAGGTTGTCGATCCAGCCGATCCACGGCGCCTGGCGCATCTCCACCGACTCGAGCAGCATCCAGTAGAGCGCGATGAAGACCGGGATCGTCACCAGGATCGGCAGGCAGCCGCCGATCGGGTTGATCTTCTCCTTCTTGTACAGCTCCATCATCGCCATCTGGAACTTCTGCTTGTCGTCGCCGTAGCGCTCCTTGAGCGCTTCGATGCGCGGCTGGATCGCGCGCATCTTGGCGAAGCTCTGGTACTGCTTGGCCGACAGCGGGTAGAGCAGCAGCTTGATGATCAGCACCGTCAGGATGATCGCCCAGCCCCAGTTGCCGGTGAGGTGGTCGTGCAGCGGCTTGAGCACGAAGTCGAACATCGGCTGGGCGAGGAAGGTGAAGATGCCGTAGTCCAGCGTCAGCTTCATGCCCGGGGCGACGGCCTGCATCTGCTCCTGCAGCTTGGGGCCGACCCACAGCGTGGCCTCGCGGGTCGTGCGCGTGCCGGGGGCGACCTCGAAGGGCGCGCCCACCGAACGAACCAGGAAACGCGGCTGGCCGTTGCCCAGCTGCGCCAGCGAGAAGCGCTGCGGCTCGGTGGCGGCGGGCACCCAGGCCACCAGGAAGTGGTGCTGCAGCAGCGCGATCCAGCCGCCGGTGACGTCCTTGTTGAGCGGGCCGTCGTCGACGAAGTCCTCGTACTTGCGCTTCTCGAACTTGTCGGCCGGGCTGTACCAGGCCGCGCCGGTGAAGCTGTAGGCCTCGGGGTTGGTCAGGGTGAAGCCACGCGAGCTGGCCACCGGCGGGATGCGCTGCAGCTGCTGGTAGCCGTAGCCGCGCCAGGCGGCCTCGCCGTCGTTGATCACTTCCTCGCGCAGGGTCAGCGCGTAGGCGCCGCGCTTGAGCACCCAGGTCTTGCGCACCTGCAGGCCGCTGGCCGGGTCGGTCCACAGCAGCGGCACTTCGAGCACGTCCTGGCCGTCGGCGAGCTGGAAGTCGGTGCGGCCACCCTCGGGGCGGAACACCGCCTCGTGGTTGGGCGCGCTGCCCGACTGCGCCACCAGGCCGGTCTGGGCCACCGAGAAGCGGGCCGCGTCGGCGTCGAACAGGCGCACCTTGCGCGCCGGCTCGTCCTTGTCGACCGGGTAGTGCAGCAGTTCGGCGCCCACCAGGTTGCCGCCGCGCAGGTCCACGCGCAGATCGAGCACGTCGGTGCGCACGCGCAGCAGGCCGGGGCTGGCCGCGGCGGCCGAAGCCGAGGCCGGCGCGTCGGTGGCGGCCGCCGGAAGCGAGGCGGCCGCCGGCGCCGCGGAGGCGTCGGGCACGGCGCCATCGCCGGCCGGGATGCCGGCGTCGCCGGGCAGGGCGTCCGTGGGTTCGGGCAGTTCGGCCACCGGGGCGTCGGCCGGGGTGGCGGGCGCCGGGCCCTTGTTCCATTCCATGAAGAGCAGGAAGGCAACGGCGAGCCAGGCGATCAGGAGGAAGGTGCGGGTCTGGTTCATGGGCAGGCGGCGGGCGCGCCGGCGGGTTGCCGGGGCCGGCCCTGGGTCTCGGTCAGGAGTCGGTGGCGGGGCGCTCGCGCGCGTCCGTGGAGGCGGGCATTGTGCCGGCCGGGGGCGTGGGCTTCAACGACCGGGCCCGTCCGAGCAGCTGCAGCCACTGCTCGCGCAGGGCCGCATTGTCGAGCGCGGCGGCGCCGGGCTGGGCGATCAGGACGTAGTCACCGGGCGGCAGCTCGTGCCGCTGGCGTCGGAAAACGTCGCGGGCGATCCGCTTGATGCGGTTGCGGCCGACGGCCCGTTTGTCGACTTTCTTGGACACGGCAACGCCGAGCCGGGGCACACTGGCCTCGGCCCGGACGTGGGCGAACAACCTCAGCTGGGGGCTCGAAAGCCGCCGGCCTCCCTTGAACACCGCCTGGAACTCGGCGGAAACGCGCAGTCGCGCGCTGGGCGGGAAGCTGGCAGGCGGGACGGGCGGAAGCGGGTTCACGGCCCGTCGGGCGGCCGCCGGCGAACCGGCGGCGACGCGTCAGACTGCGAGGCGGGCGCGGCCCTTGGCACGACGACGGGCGAGGATCTTGCGACCATCGGCGGTCTTCATGCGGGCGCGGAAGCCGTGGTCGCGCTTGCGCTTGAGGTTGCTGGGCTGGTACGTGCGCTTGGTGGCCATGGTGGCACCCCGGTTGGTTTTTGGGCGGAAAAGACCGCGGACTATAGCGGTTGCCCGGCCGGGGCGTCAAGGCCAATCCACGTGGCCAACCGGGCGCCGCGGCGCTAGACTGCACGATCCCGAATACTTATCCACAGCGCCGTCCGCGGTGCTGCAGCCCGGACTTTCGCTTGAACATGGATGCTGCCTGGCCCCGTTGCCTGGAACGACTGGAAGCCGAACTGCCGGCCGAAGAGGTACACACCTGGCTGCGGCCCCTGCAGGTGGAGACCCACGCCGACGGCCTGACCCTCTACGCCCCGAACGAGTTCGTGGTCGACCAGGTGCGCGAGCACTACCTGGCCCGGATCCGCGAACTGGTGGCCCACTTCGCCGGCGCCCCGGCGGCGGTGGGGCTGGCGGTGGGCTCGCTGCGGCGCAGCCCGGCCCCGGCGGCGCCCGGCGCCGCGCCGGCGGCCGCGCGCGCCTCCGGCCCGGCCTTCACCAGCAACCTCGACCCGCACTATTCGTTCGAGAACTTCGTCGAAGGCCGCAGCAACCAGCTCGGCCGCGCCGCCGCGCTGCAGGTGGCCCAGAACCCCGGCAAGGCCTACAACCCGCTGCTGCTCTACGGTGGCTCGGGCCTGGGCAAGACCCACCTGATGCATGCCGCCGGCAACCTGATGCGGCAGAACAACCCGGGCATGCGGGTGCTCTACCTGCGCTCCGAGCAGTTCTTCAGCGCCATGATGAAGGCGCTGCAGGAAAAGTCGATGGACCAGTTCAAGCGCCAGTTCCAGCAGGTGGACGCGCTGCTGATCGACGACATCCAGTTCTTCGCCGGCAAGAACACCACGCAGGAAGAGTTCTTCCACACCTTCAATGCGCTGTTCGACGGCAAGCAGCAGATCATCCTCACCTGCGACCGCTACCCGCGCGAGGTGGAGAACCTCGAGACCCGGCTCAAGACCCGCCTGACCTGGGGCCTGAGCGTGGCGATCGAACCGCCGGACTTCGAGACGCGGGCCGCCATCCTCACCGCCAAGGCGGCCGAGCGGTCGGTGAAGTTGCCCGAGGACGTGGCCTACCTGATCGCCAAGCGCATGCGCTCGAACGTCCGCGACCTCGAGGGCGCCCTGAACACGCTGGCGGCCCGCTCGAACTTCATGGCCAGGCCGATCACCGCCGACTTCGCCCAGGAGACCCTGCGCGACCTGCTGCGGGCCCAGCAGCAGGCGGTTTCGATCAGCAATATCCAGAAAACGGTGGCAGACTACTACCAGCTGCGCATGGCGGACCTGCTGTCGAAGCGGCGGACGCGCTCCCTGGCGCGCCCGCGGCAGATGGCGATGGCCCTGAGCAAGGAACTGACCGAGCACAGCCTGCCGGAAATCGGCGATGCCTTCGGTGGTCGCGACCACACCACCGTGATGCACGCCTGCAAGGTCATGCGCGAACTGCGCGAGATCGACGGCAAGTTGCGAGAGGACTGGGACAAGCTGCTGCGCAAATTGAGCGAGTAAGACGTGGAACCGGCGCGGCGTGGAACCAAGGTTCTGGCCGCTTGTGGATAAGTTGGGGACGGCGGAAAGCGCCAAAAACTATCCACAGGTTTCCACAGCCAGGCCCGGGCACCGCCCACAGGCTTGGTGAGTAGTAAAAAACGTTATAAATCAACGAGTTGTATGTGTTATCCGGCGTTTTTGCCGACTCCACCGCCACCAGTTTTTGATTTATCCACTCTTTGGAGCTTGGGGACCCGCATGCGTTTCAGCCTGACGCGAGAAGTTCTGCTCAAACCCCTCCAGCAAGTCGTCAACGTCGTCGAGCGGCGCCAAACGCTGCCGGTCCTGGCCAACCTGCTGGTGACGGTCGAGGACGGCAAGCTGTCGATGACCGGTACCGACCTGGAAGTCGAGATGGTGGCCCGTGCCGACGTCGACGACGCCCAGTCGGGTGAAACGACCATCCCGGCCCGCAAGCTCTTCGAAATCGTCCGGGCCCTGCCCGACGGCAGCAAGGTGACCCTGAGCCAGTCGGCCGACAAGGTGACGGTGCAGGCCGGCCGCAGCCGGTTCACCCTGGCCACCCTGCCCGGCAAGGACTTCCCGGCCGTGGAGGACCTGGAGCTGGTCGAGCGCATCCGGGTGCCGGAAGCGGCGCTCAAGGAGCTGATCGAACGCACGGCGTTCGCCATGGCCCAGCAGGACGTTCGCTATTACCTCAATGGCCTGCTGCTCGACCTGCGCGAGGACAGCCTGCGCTGCGTGGCCACCGACGGCCATCGCCTGGCGCTGTGCGAAGCCCCGCTGCCGGCCGGCGCCCAGACCCGCAAGCAGATCATCGTGCCGCGCAAGGGCGTGCTCGAGCTGCAGCGCCTGCTCGAGGGCGGCGACCGCGAGGTCGAACTGGAAGTGGGCCGCAACCACCTGCGCATGCGTCGGGAGGACGTGACCTTCACCTCCAAGCTCATCGACGGCCGGTTCCCGGACTACGACGCGGTCATTCCGATCGGTGCCGACAAGGAAGTGAAGCTCGACCGCGAGGGCCTGCGGGCCGCGCTGCAGCGTGCGGCGATCCTGTCGAACGAGAAGTACCGCGGCGTGAAGCTGGAGATCAGCCCTGGCCAGGTGAAGATCATGGCGCACAACCCGGAGCAGGAAGAGGCCCAGGAAGAGATCGAGGCCGAAACTCGCGTCGACGGCCTGAGCATCGGCTTCAACGTGACCTACCTGCTGGACGCCCTGAGCGCCCTGCGCGAGGACACCGTCATCCTGAACCTGCGCGACGCCAACTCGTCGGCCCTGGTGCGCGAGGCCAGCCACGAGCGCAGCCGCCACGTGGTGATGCCGCTGCGCCTGTGACCGCCAAGCCTTACGTTGTCCGATACCGCCCGGCCTGTGCCGGGCGGTGTCGTTTCCGGGCCCCACTGGCACCCTGCCCGCCGGGAGGCGCCGCATGCGCCTGACCCGGCTCGACGTGCAGGACCTGCGCTGCCTGGCCTCGGTGCGCTTCGAGCCGGCGCCTGGCCTGAACCTGGTGACCGGCGGCAACGGCGCCGGCAAGACCAGCCTGGTCGAGGCCGTGCACCTGCTGGGTTACGGCCGGTCCTTCCGCGGCCGGGTCCGCGACGGCCTGGTCCGCAGCGGCCAGCCGGCCCTGTCGGTCTACGCCGAGTGGCTCGACGGGCAGGGCCGGATCCGCCGGGCCGGCCTGCGTCACACCGGAGGTGACTGGGAAGCCCGGCTCGACGGTGCCCCGGCGCCCAGCCTGACCGAGCTGTGTGCGGAGCTGGCCGTGGTCAGCTTTGAACCCGGCAGCCATGAACTGATCGCCGGGGGCGCCGAACACCGCCGGCGCTTCCTGGATTGGGCGCTGTTCCACGTGGAACCGAGCTTCCTGCCGGTCTGGCGGCGCTATGCCCGGGCGCTGAAGCAGCGCAACGCCCTGCTCAAGCGTGGCCCGGCCCCCTCGGCCCTGGCGCCCTGGGACCAGGAGCTGGCCGAGTCGGGTGAGCGGCTGACCAGCCTGCGTGCCGGCTATCTGGACCGGCTTGAGCCGGTCCTGGCTGCCACGGCGGCCGAATTCCTGCCCGAGCTGGGCGCGGCAGGCCTGGCCTACCTGCCTGGCTGGCGTCGCGGCGAGACCTCGCTGGCCGACGCCCTGCTGCTGGCCCGGGAGCGGGACCTGGCCCTGGGCTACACCAGCGTCGGTCCGCACCGGGCCGACTGGCGGGTGGACTATGCCGGCCTGCCCGGCCGCGAGGCCCTCTCGCGCGGCCAGGAAAAGCTCACCGCCCTGGCCTGCGTGCTCGCCCAGGCCCGGGCCTTTGCCGCCGACCGCGGCGAATGGCCGCTGGTCTGCCTGGACGACCTGGCGTCGGAACTGGACCAGCAGCACCTGCGCCACGCCCTCGAAGCAGTCCTGTCCTCCGGCGCCCAGGTCCTGCTGACCGCCACGGAGGCGCCGGCGATCCTGACGGGCAGCCTGGCCCCCGCAGCCGTGTTCCACGTGGAACGCGGGGTCCTCGTCCGCGCCTGAGGCCAGCCACCTGCGTCGGTCGGCCCGCCTGCCCCGCCCGGTTGCGTCCCACCTCGCCCGGCGGTCCCCGGCCCTTCCCGGCCGTCCCGCACACCCGTAAACCCGCAGGCTCGCGCGCCTGCCTCCGGGGCGCCGCGCAGGTTCCGCGAGCAGCGTCTTCCGCTGGCCCGCCCTGGCAGGCCGCAGGCGCCCGCATCGCCCCGACCCGGTCCCGGGTAGCGCAAAGCCCCGGCGTGGCGCTGGCGCCCACGTGAAGGCCCCACGCGGTATACTCGACACCTTATTTATAGGCGCGCCCCACCGCCGGATTCCCCGGGGGGAGGCGGGCCGTTCGTGGACCCTGAGCACACGCCTCCGATGACCGAAACGCCGAATCCGTCCCAGTCCCCCGCCGAATCGAGCTACGACTCCAGCAAGATCACCGTCCTGCGCGGCCTGGAGGCCGTCCGCAAGCGACCGGGCATGTACATCGGTGACGTGCACGACGGCACCGGCCTGCACCACATGGTGTTCGAGGTCGTGGACAACGCCATCGACGAAGCGCTGGCCGGCCATTGCGACCGGGTCATCGTCACCCTGCACGCCGACGGCTCCTGCTCGGTCTCCGACAACGGTCGCGGCATCCCGGTCGATATCCACAAGGAAGAGGGCGTCTCGGCGGCCGAGGTGATCCTCACCGTGCTGCACGCCGGCGGCAAGTTCGACGACAACAGCTACAAGGTTTCCGGCGGCCTGCACGGCGTGGGCGTGTCGGTGGTCAACGCGCTGAGCTCGAGCCTGTGGCTCGACATCTGGCGCGACGGCCACCACCACCAGCAGGAATACGCGCTCGGCGAGCCCGTGTATCCGCTCAAGGTGGTGGGCCCGGCGCACAGCAAGCGTGGCACCCAGCTGCGCTTCCTGCCCAGCGTCGAGATCTTCACCGACGTCGAGTTCCACTACGACA
Source organism: Arenimonas caeni (assembly GCF_003024235.1). Lineage (GTDB taxonomy): Bacteria > Pseudomonadota > Gammaproteobacteria > Xanthomonadales > Xanthomonadaceae > Arenimonas > Arenimonas caeni. Next base: position 74,639 of record NZ_KZ679093.1, read on the forward strand.
TCCTGGCCAAGCGCCTGCGCGAGCTGAGCTTCCTCAACTCCGGCGTGCGCATCGAGCTGGTGGACGAGCGCGGCGAGGGCAAGCACGACGTTTTCCAGTACGAAGGCGGCATCCGCAGCTTCGTGGAACACCTGGCGGCGCTAAAAACCCCGCTGCATCAAACAGTTATCTCCGCTTCTGGCGAAAAGGACGGCATCACGGTGGAGATCGCCGTGCAGTGGACCGACTCCTACCAGGAGACGATGTTCTGCTTCACCAACAACATCCCGCAGAAGGATGGCGGCACCCACCTGATCGGCTTCCGCGCGGCGCTCACCCGCACGCTCAGCAACTACATCGAGCATAGTGGCATCGCCAAGCAGGCCAAGATCTCGATGTCCGGCGACGACATGCGCGAAGGCATGATCGCGGTGCTGTCGGTGAAGGTGCCCGACCCGAGCTTCAGCTCGCAGACCAAGGAAAAGCTGGTCAGCTCCGAGGTGCGCCCCGCCGTCGAGTCGGTGATCGGCCAGAAGCTCGAGGAGTTCCTGCAGGAGCGCCCGAACGAAGCCAAGGCCATCGCCGGCAAGATCGTCGACGCCGCCCGTGCGCGCGAAGCCGCGCGCAAGGCGCGCGACCTCACCCGCCGAAAGGGCGCGCTCGACATCGCCGGCCTGCCCGGCAAGCTCGCCGACTGCCAGGAAAAGGACCCGGCGCTGTCCGAACTGTTCATCGTCGAGGGTGACTCGGCCGGTGGTTCCGCCAAGCAGGGCCGCAACCGCAAGAGCCAGGCGGTGCTGCCGCTGCGCGGCAAGATCCTCAACGTCGAGCGCGCGCGCTTCGACCGCATGCTCTCGAGCGCCGAGGTCGGCACGCTGATCACCGCGCTCGGCACCGGCATCGGCAAGGACGAGTACAACCCGGACAAGCTGCGCTACCACCGCATCATCATCATGACCGACGCCGACGTCGACGGCTCGCACATCCGCACGCTGCTGCTCACCTTCTTCTACCGGCAGATGCCGGAGCTGATCGAGCGCGGCCACGTCTACATCGGTCTGCCGCCGCTGTACAAGCTCAAGCAGGGCAAGAACGAGCTCTACCTCAAGGACGACGCGGCGCTCAACGCCTACCTCGCCAACAACGCCGTCGAAGGCGCCGAGCTGCGTCCGGCCGAGGGCGCGCCGCCGGTGGCCGGCGCCGCGCTGGAAAAGCTGCTGCTCGACTTCACCGCCGCGCGCGAGCAGCTGCTGCGTTTCGCGCACCGCGTCGACACGCCGGTGCTCGAGGCGATGCTGGAAATGCCGCCGCTGTCGGCCGACAAGTTCGCCACGGCCGGCGCGCTCGACGCCTGGTGCGCCGAACTCGGTTCGCGCCTCAACGCCACCGGCCTGGGTCGTCCGCGCTACACCTTCAGCGTGCAGGCGGCCAACGAAGACGGCCAGCCGGCCGCACTGCTGGTGCACAAGCTCCACCATGGCCTGACGTCCGTGCAGGTGCTGCCGGCGGGCCAGCTGCTGGGCGGCGAGCTGCGCCAGGTCACCGAAGTGGCCGCCGCGCTCGACGGCCTGCTGCAGCCCGGCGCCAGCATCACCCGCGGCAACCGCAGCCAGTCGGTCACCCGCTTCCTGCAGGTGCAGGAGTGGCTGCTCGAGGAAGCCAAGAAGGGCCGCATGATCCAGCGCTTCAAGGGCCTGGGTGAAATGAACCCCGAGCAGCTGTGGGAAACCACGGTCAATCCGGAAACGCGCCGCCTGCTGAAGGTGCGCATCGAGGATGCCGTCGCCGCCGACCAGATCTTCTCGACGCTGATGGGCGACGTCGTGGAACCGCGCCGCGAGTTCATCGAAGAAAACGCGCTGCGTGTCGCCAACCTCGATGTCTGAACCGGCGCCGGCGCCCGGCGCGCCGCCGCCGCTGCCTGCCCCCCGCCCGTCCAACCCCTGGACGGGCCTGGCGCTCGACGTGGTGCTGGCCGTGGCCGGCATCCTCATCGTCTCCACCCTCCTGATCGCGCCCCTGGTGGCGATCGAGGCCTTCCGCCAGTCCGCGGCCGGCCAGGCCATCGCCGACGGCGACGCGCTGGTGCAGGCCGCACTGCCGCAGATCACCGTGGCCGCCATCGTCACGACGCTGGTGGTCGGGCTGCTTGCGTGGTGGCTGCGCGGGCGCCGCCTGGCGCCGCCGGCGCCGCGGCTGTCGCTGGCCGGTGCAAGCGCCCTGGCCGTGCTCGCCGGCGTGCTGGTGCAGGGCATCGCCCTGGCCGCGATGCAGGGCCTGCAGGCCGTGGCCGGCGAGGGCCCGGCCACCCCCAGCAATGCCGCGCCCATCCTCGCCCTGCAGCAGGCCTCGCCGGTCCTGACCTGGCTGATGGTCGTGGTGGTGGCGCCGCTCGGCGAGGAGCTGCTGTTCCGGCGGGTGATGCTGCACCGCTTCATGGTGGCCGGACGCGCGCTGGCGGGCCTGGTGGTCACGTCGCTGCTGTTCGCCGCCACCCACGAGCTGGGCCAGGGCGACGGGCACTCGCTGCTGCACTGGCTGGGCCTGATCGCCGTCTACACCGGCATGGGCATGGGCTTCGGCGCCGTCTACCTGCGCACGGGCCGGCTGTCATCCGCCGTGCTCGCCCACGCCGCCTGCAATGCGACGGCGATGGCGGCCATGGCATTCTCGGGCGCCTGACGGCGGAGTTACACTGGCGCGCGCCGCGCCTGCGGCCCGCCGGCAACTCCGGCATCGAACCGGGAACCCTATGAGCAAGCGACACCTCTACCTGCTGGCCCTGGCCATCATCGCCGTCGCGTTTTCGGCGATGTACTACAAGTGGAAGGTGCTGGAGTTCCCGCTGCAGCCCGACACCCAGGTCCGGGTCTGGACCGTGCAGGCGCACATCGAGTTCCAGCCGCGCCGCAGCGCCAACGCGGTGACGCTGCAGCTTCCCGACAAGACGCCCGGCTGGACGGTGCTCAACGAGCGCTTCGTCGCGCGCAACTATTCCAAGAACGAGATCCCGCACGCGGAAGGCCGCGAGGTGCAGTGGGCCAACCGCCGTGCGGTCGGCGAACAGGATCTCTACTACCGCGCCACGGTGGTGCGCTCGGACGAGCGCCAGCGTGCGATGCCGGACTTCGAACCGGTCATCCCCTCGCCGCCCGAGCTCGAGGAGCCCTACGCCACCGCCGCCGACGCCCTGCTGCAGCAGGTGCGCGAAGGTTCGGTCAACAACGTCACCTACACCCGCGAGCTGCTGCGCCGGCTCGGAGAGCAGAACCCGAGCGAAGAGGTCACGCTGCTGGCGGAGCGCTATGGCAGCGACGAGTCGGCCCGCGCCGCGTTCGCCGTGCAGCTGCTGGCGCGCCGTTCGATCCCGGCCCGCGTCATCCACGGCCTGAGGCTCACCGACGAGCCGCGCGAAGGCGAGGGCGTGCTGCAGCCCTGGCTGATGGTGCACGACGGCCTGGCGTGGAACATCATCGACCCGCGCACCACCGCCGAAGGCCTGCCGGCCGACGTGATGGTCTGGAGCGCCAGCGAGCGCCCGGTGCTGGTGCTCGAGGACGGCACTCAGGCCACGCTGGGCTTCACCATCGGCCGCAACCTCGCCGACGCCATGGCCACGGTGGAGCGCCGCCTCGAGGTCAAGGACGCCAACCTCGTGCACTACTCGCTGCTGAGCCTGCCGCTGCAGGCCCAGGACACCTACCGCATCCTGCTGATGGTGCCGATCGGCGCCTTCATCATGCTGCTGCTGCGCAACCTGGTCGGCGTGAAGACCTACGGCACCTTCATGCCGGTGCTGATCGCGCTGGCCTTCCGCGAGACGGCGCTGGTGGCCGGCATCATCCTGTTCGTGGTGGTGGTGGGCTTCGGCCTGCTGGTGCGCTTCTACCTCGAGCGCCTGCGCCTGCTGCTGGTGCCGCGCCTGACCGCCATCCTGATCCTGGTGGTGCTGCTGATGGCGGCGGTGAGCGTGCTGTCGAACCGGCTCGGCCTCGAGGTCGGCCTGAGCGTGGCGCTGTTCCCGATGGTGATCATGGCGATGACCATCGAGCGCATGTCGGTGGCCTGGGACGAGCGTGGCGCCGGCACCGCCATCCGCGAGGGCGTCGGCACCCTGGTGGTGGCCGCCCTGGCCTACGTGGTGATGACCTGGCCGGCGCTCGAGCACCTGGTGTTCGTGTACCCGGAAACCCTGCTGGTGCTGTTCGCGCTGGCGCTTCTGCTGGGCCGCTACTCCGGCTACCGCCTCAACGAGCTGCTGCGCTTCCGTGCCCTGGCCCGCGAGCCCGACCCGATCGTGCCGCCGCCCGCGGCCAGGACGGCCGACGACGTCGCCAAGGCCTGAGCCATGGCCTTCTTCAACCCCTTCAAGATCGCCAGGCGCCTGCGCCAGATCGGGCTGGTCGGCATCGGCCAGCGCAACGCGCATTACGTGCTGATGCACAACCCGCGCAAGTTCTACCCGCGCGTGGACGACAAGCTGCTGACCAAGAAGCTGGCGCTCAAGGCCGGCCTGCCCGTGCCCGACCTGTACGCCGTGGTCCGCGAGGAGCACGAGATCGCCGAGCTGCACAAGAAGCTCGAGGGCCGCGACAGCTTCGTGGTCAAGCCGGCGCACGGCTCGGGCGGCGACGGCATCCTGGTGATCAGCGGCCGGCGAGGCGACAAGTACCGGCGGGCCAGCGGTTCACTGATGACCCGCGAGGAGTTCGAGCACCACCTCTCCAACGGCCTGTCCGGGCTGTTCTCGCTCGGTGGCCAGCCCGACCACCTGATCGTCGAATACTGCGTGCAGTTCGACCCGATCTTCGACAACGTCAGCTACAAGGGCGTGCCCGACATCCGCATCATCGTGTTCATGGGCTACCCGGTGATGGCGATGATCCGCCTGCCCACGCGCATGTCCGACGGCAAGGCCAACCTGCACCAGGGCGCCATCGGCGTCGGCATCGACATCCCCACCGGCAAGACCAAGCGCGGGGTGTGGGGCACGGAGATCATCCGCGAGCATCCCGACACCGAACACAGCATCGTCGGCCTGCAGATCCCGCACTGGCGCCAGCTGCTGGAGATGGCCTCGCGCTGCTACGAACTCTCCGGCCTGGGCTACGTGGGCGTGGACTTCGTGCTCGATCGCGACCGCGGCCCGCTCATCCTCGAGCTCAACGCCCGCCCCGGCCTGGCCATCCAGATGGCCAACGGCAACGGCCTGGAGCCGCGCCTGCACAAGGTCGAGGCCCTGCGCAACCAGGGCCTGATGTCGCGGGACCCGGGGGAGCGGGTCGACTTCGCCATTGCCAACTTTCCCACCACAGGCTGAACGGCTGGCAACGGCTTAACGTTTTTTTCAGATCGTGGCCGCCCGCCACCGGCATTCTTGCGGCCAAAGGGGATGCTATACGGCGGCGCACGGCGAAACCGGACACTGCGTCGCTTGAGTGATTGCTCTATTCCCCGTTACCCTAATCGGCCAACATCCGCGGGCCAGCCGCGGCGGCAAGGAGTTCCCACAATGAAGATTGCCCACTTGCTCAAGGTGACCGCGCTCGTCGTGCTCACCGCTTCGCTGTCCATCCCCGACGCCGATGCGCGTACGCCGCGCCGCGACCGGAACAAGACCGAAGAAGTGGTCAGGTACCCGAACGCCACCCGCGAGTCGCCCAAGGCCGAGAACTCGCCGCGCCTGGCGCGCGACCTGCAGAAGATGTTCGACCTCTACAACGGGGGCGAGGATCTGGAGGGCTCGATCAGCCTCGCCGAGAAGATCATCGGCAACGAGCGCGCCAAGCCCTACGACCGCGCCGCCTCGCTGATGATCGCCGGCAACGCCGCCTTGGGCATTGACGACTACCCGCGTGCGATCGACTACCTCGAGCGCGCGCTCGAGTCCGATGCCCTGCCGAACAACAACCACTTCGCCACGATGCACACGCTGGCCTCGCTCTACGCGCAGGAAGACCGCGCCGAGGAAGCCGTGGCCATGGTCAACCGCCTCGCCACCGAGACCCGTTCCGAGGATCCGGAGCTGTACGGCCTCAAGGGCGCCGTGCATTACAACGCCGGCCAGTACGACCAGGCCGTCGCCGCCATCCGCAAGGCGATCGAGCTCAAGACCGAGGGCGAGCCGGACAGCAACTGGATCCAGATGCTGATGGCGTCCTACAACGAGCTCGGCCAGAACAACGAGGCCGTGCTGCTCGCCGAGCAGCTGCACGCCAAGTCGCCGGACGACAAGCGCATCCTGCTCAACCTGGCCTCGCTCTACGCCGAGACCGACCAGGGCGCGAAGGCCGCCACCCTGCTCGAGGGTGCCCGCGCCCGCGGCATGCTGACCGAGAAGCGCGACTACGAGAACCTCTACGCCATCTACCTCAACCTCGATGGCAAGGAGGCCGAGGCCGCCAAGGTCATCCAGGAAGGCCTGGACAAGGGCATCCTGCCGGCCGACGCCCGCACCTATACCTTCCTCGGCCAGTCGCTCTACTTCAGCGACCAGATCGACGCCGCCATCGCCGCCTACCAGAAGGGCGCGCCGCTCGACACCACGGGCGAGACCTACCTGGTGCTCGCGCAGGTGCTGACCAACGAGGACCGCAACGCCGAGGCCATCGCCGCCGCCAAGCAGGCCATCGCCAAGGGCCTGCGCCGCCCGGGCGACGCCTGGATGGTGGTTGCCCGCTCGGAGTACTACTCGGACAACATCGCCGGGGCGCAGGCCGCCTACCGCGAGGCTGCCAAGGACCCGGCCACGGCCGAAGCGGCCCGCAAGGCCCTCGCGCAGATTTCACGCTGACTGATTGGTAAACCGAAAGCCTGTGGTATAAGCTAACAAGTTCCCGCCGGGCCCCGGCGGGCCACGGCTGACAGCCGCACGAATTCCGAGATCCCGAGCCGCCACCCGCATGACGGACCAGAACTACAAGCAAGACAACTCGCCCCAGGGACTGAGCTGGGCACGTATCGGCGGCAATGCCTTCGCCATCGCGCTGCATGCGATCGCGTTCATGCTGATGATGGCGCCGGTCAATCCGCCCGAGGTCAAGAAGGCGCGCGAGGAGGTGACCCAGGTCTCCTTCATCGAACCGCCGCCGCCGCCCCCGCCGCCGCCGCCGCCGCCGCCGGAGCCGCCGAAGGTGGTCACCCGGATCATCGAGCAGCCCAAGCCGACGCCGATCCCGCCGCCGCCGGAAGAGCCGCCGGTGGTGTTCGACGACCCGAGCCCGATCGACATCGAGGCCCCGCCGCCGGCTCCGCCGTCGCCGCCCGGCCCGCCCGCCGACTTCGCCCCCTCCGAGGACATCTCGGGCCGCGCGCTGTACGAGCCGCGCTACCCGGCCAAGGAAGCCCAGTCGGGCGTGGGTGGCACGGTCGTGCTGCGCGTGACCATCGACGCCTCCGGCAACGTGCTCGACGTGGCCGTCGAGAAGTCGAGCCGCAACCGAAACCTCGACCGCTCGGCCATGGATGCCGCGCGTCGCTGGAAGTTCAACCCGGGTATGCGCAATGGCCAGAAGGTTGGCGGCGTGGTGCTTGTCCCGGTCAAGTTCACGCCTCCGCGGTAACGCCAGCAGTTCCCTCGTAAACGGTTAAACCACTCTTAAGAAAGGCTCTCCTTATGCTGCAGGACATCCTCCTCACCGTCGCTGCCACCGCTGGTGGCGCTGCCGACAACGCCAACGCCCTCTCCAAGATGGGCTTCTCCCACATGATGGCCGAGATGGCCGCCGCCCCGGGCGAGTTCGCCGTTTCCTGGGTGGTCTTCATCATGCTCGTCGTGATGTCGTTCGGCTCGTGGTGGTACACGATCGTCAACTTCATCAAGAACACCGTGATCTCCAAGCGCGCCGACGCCGTCGTCCGCACCTTCTGGGAGACCCCGAACGCGCAGGACGCGATCCGCTTCATGGAAGAGCAGCCGGCCAACGAGCCGTTCTCCAAGATCGCCCTTGACTGCGCCCAGGCCGCCGCGCACCACCAGCGCCACGAAGGCAGCCGCCTGGTCGACGCCCTGAACCGCTCGGAGTTCATCGACCGCGCCCTGCGCCAGGCCGTCACCCGCGAGAGCGCCAAGCTCGAGAACGGCATGACCTGGCTGGCCACCGTCGGTGCGACCGCTCCGTTCGTCGGTCTGCTCGGCACCGTGTGGGGCATCTACGGCGCCCTGATCCGCATCGGCGCCACCGGCCAGGCCTCCATCGACGCCGTCGCCGGCCCGGTGGGCGAGGCGCTGATCATGACCGCGCTCGGCCTGTTCGTCGCTATCCCGGCGGTGCTTGCGTACAACGCGTTCAACCGCGCCAACCGCAACACCTACGCCAAGTTCGACACCTTCGCCCACGACCTGCACGACTTCTTCGCCACCGGTTCCCGCGTGGGCGACGCTGGCGGCAAGCGCTAAGTCGAACGGATAATCAGGAGTCGCAGGCATGGCCTTCTCAAACAACTCCGGTGGCGGCGGCCCGATGGCCGACATCAACGTCACGCCCCTCGTGGACGTGATGCTGGTGCTGCTGATCATCTTCATGATCACCGCGCCGCTGATGTCGCATAAGGTGAAGGTGGAGCTGCCCCAGGCGACCCTCGAGACCAAGCCGAAAATCGACCAGCCGCCCGTCACCCTCGCGGTGACGGCGGATGGCCAGGTCTACTGGAACGACGAGGCGGTCACCCGCGACATCCTCGACGCCCGCCTGGCCGTGCTGGCCCAGAAGCAGCCCCAGCCGCAGGTCGACATCCGCTCCGACAACTTCACCAAGTACTCCGTCATCCACGAGGTGGTGCAGGACGTTCGCCAGGCGGGTATCCGCAAGGTGGGCTTCGTCTCCACCCCCGAGCGCTGAGGACAACCGAAAATGGCTTTCTCCTCGAACTCCGGCGCCGGTCCGATGGCCGACATCAACGTCACGCCCCTCGTGGACGTGATGCTGGTGCTGCTGATCATCTTCATGGTGACCGCGCCGGCGCTGTCCTACCAGATCCAGGTGGACCTGCCGCAGCGCACCTCCAACCCGCCGCCGCCGCCGAAGGATCCGCCCGAGCCGATCCGACTGCGCATCGACGCGGGTGGCACGGTCACCTGGAACGGTACGCCCATCCCGATGTCCACGCTGCAGTCCGCCCTCGAGGTCGAGGTCGAGCGCGCCGCCGGTGACATCACCCGCCAGCCCACCGTCGAAATCGAGACGGACATGGACGCCCAGTACGAGGCGCTGGCGAAGGTCCTCTCGCGCACCAAGAACGCGGGCATGGCCAAGATCGCCTTCGTGGAACCGGAGCGCCGCTGAGCCCGGTTTCCCGCACCCTGCAGCAACGCCGCCTCCGGGCGGCGTTTTTTTTGCCTGATCGCCGGCTGGCCAGCGACCCCGGGCCGGCTTGCACGCTCTTCCACGGTCGGCGTACCAAGGAAGCGGGTACCCCGAAGGAGAGCGTCATGGCTTTTGCTTCCGCTGCGTCCCACCGCAATGCCATCGCCGACATCAATGTCACGCCGCTCGTGGACGTGATGCTGGTGCTGCTGATCATCTTCATGGTCACCGCGCCGCTGCTCGACCAGCGGCTGCCGCTGGCCCTGCCGCAGTCGACCGAGCGCGCCAGGACAGAGCCACGGATCGTGGAACTGGCGGCGGAGCCGGGTGATGTCTTCGCGCTCGACGGGCGCACGCTCGCGCCCGGTGCGCTGCAGGCCGAGCTGGTCCGGCTGCGCGAGGCCGAACCCGGGCTCGCGCTTCGGGTGGCCATCGCACCCGACGCCGATTACCAGACCGCAGCCACGGCCCTGGCCGCGGCCGATCGGGCCGGCATCAGCAACCTAAAACTCGAGTGACAGGACGGCCCCGGCCATCCCCGGGGCGCGAGCCGGTGCCGCGGCTCAGCCGGCGGCCGCGATGATGCCCAGGTAGGCCTTCACTGTGGCATCGAGCCCGGCGTAGAGCGCTTCGCCCACCAGGGCGTGGCCGATCGACACCTCGAGCACGCCGGGTACGCCGTGCAGGAATGCGCCGAGGTTGGCCTGGCTCAGGTCGTGTCCGGCGTTCACGCCCAGGCCCAGCGCCTGGGCTTCGGCGGCGGTACGCGCGCACAGGGCGAGCGCCGCCGCGGGGTCGCCGGCGGCGAAGGCTTCGGCGTAGGGCCCGGTGTAGATCTCGATGCGATCGGCCCCGATCGCCGCCGCCAGCTCAAGGCCCGGCGCACCCGCGTCCATGAACAGCGACACCCTCGCCCCGCAGGCCTTCAGCCCGGCCACCAGCGGGCGCAGCCGCTCCGCGTCGCGGGCCAGGTCGAAACCATGGTCGGAGGTGATCTGGCCGTCGCCGTCGGGCACGAGGGTGGCCTGCTGCGGGCGGGTTTCCCGCACCAGTTCAAGCAGCCCGGGGTAATCGCCCCGGGCCGGCGCGAAGGGATTGCCCTCGATGTTGAACTCGGCCCGGCCGGCCACCAGGCGGGCTAGGTCGCGCACGTCGCCCGGGCGGATATGGCGCTGGTCGGGGCGCGGATGCACGGTGATGCCACCGGCGCCGGCGCGCAGGGCCGCTTCGGCCGCGGCCGTCACGCTGGGCTCGGAGCCACCGCGCGAGTTGCGCAGGACGGCGATCTTGTTGACGTTGACGCTGAGCACGGTCATGGGCGCAGACTACCGCGCCGCCGCCTGCGGGAAAACCTGCCGCAGGTCGCGGACCGGGAGCCACCGCTTCGGCCATAATCGGCATATGCGCCTGCTCCGACCCCTCCTGGCCCTGCTGCTGCTCGCCTCCTGGCTGGCGGCCGGCCCGGCGCTGGCCGCGAAGGTCCCGGGCGAACCCTTGCGCCGCGGCTACGAATCCGAGCAGACCCGCGCAAGGCCCGGCCACCTGGCGCTCGCTACGTCCGCCAACGGCGAACTGTTCACCGGCAATGCCGAAGGCGTGCTGCGCTTCAACGGCATCGACTGGCGCCTGACCACCCTGCCCGGGCGTTCACCCGCACGCGCCCTGGACACCGGGCGCGACGGCCTGGTCTACGTCGGCGGATACGACACCTTCGGCCGGCTGGCGCCCAACGCCGAAGGCGGGCTGGCCTACGAGGAACTGCTCGACGCCGCCGGCCTGGTCGGCGACCAGCGCCACCTCGGTTTCGTCTACCAGGTGATGGCCGATGACGAAGGCGTCTGGTTCCGCACCGACCAGCGCCTGTACTTCCTGCCCTACGACGGCGGCCGTGCGAAGCATTGGCCACTGGGCGAAGAGGTGCGCAGCTTCTACCTGCTCCAGAGCCGGCTGCTGGCGCGACTGCACGGTCGCGGGCTGGCCCGCTTCGATCCGGCCAACGGACGCTTCGAACTCGTGCCCGGTGGCGAGGCCATGGCCAACGTCCCCCTGCCCGCGGTGATCGAGCGTGACGACGGGCTGCTGCTCGTGGCCCGCGACGGGCTGCACCTTGCCACCGACGCTGGCGTCAAACGCCTCGCTGGCGCGGCCAGCCGGCTGCTCGACGGCGAACGCACCTACGTCGCGCGCGAGCTGGTGGATGGCTCGGTGGTGGTCGGAACGCTCGACGGCAAGCTGATCCGCTTCGACGCCGGACTGTCGGTGCGCGAGAACCTCGACCTGGGCAACTATGGCGTCATCGACCTCGCGGTCGATCGCGAAGGCGGGCTCTGGGTCGCCACCGAGAATGACCTGCTGCGACTGTCGCTGCCATCGCGCTGGTCGCTCTTGGGCGAGAGCCAGGGCATCGCCGGCAACCCCAACGACTTCGAATGGCATGACGGCGCGCTGTGGCTGGCGACCAGCCAGGGCATCCAGCGCATCGACCCCTCGCCGTCCGGCCAGCCGCGCGCAGCACGCCAGCCCTGGACCGAGTACGAGGCCTATGCGCTGCAGTCCACCGACGCCGGCCTGCTGATGGGTGTCCGCGAGGGCCTGCTGGTGCTCGACCCCGGCGCACGCGCGCCGCGCACCCTGTTCCAGCATCCGCACCACGGCGTCTACGCCCTGATGCCCTCGCGTTTCCGCGACGACCGGATGTACGCGCTCACCGGCCCGAACCTGATGGTGCTGCGCAAGGAAGGCGGCCGCTGGCAGACGAGCCATACGATCGACCTCGGCGGGATCAGCGTCGCGGGCATCGAAGAGGCGGCCGAGGGCGAGCTGTGGATGGGCGACACCCGCGGGCCCGTGCAGCGCTGGCGGATCGATCCCGAGACCGGCGAGGTGCTGGGTCGCCAGGTCTACGACGACAGCCGCGGCCTGGCGGTGAACCCGCAGTTCGGCACCAGCGTCTACCGTTTCGAAGACCGCATCCACGCCACCAGCGGCGAACGAGGCTTCCGGCTCGAGGGCGACGTCTTCGTCGCCGACCTCGCGCCGCCGGTGACCCTGGTCGATCGCGCCTACGAACTGGCCGTCGAACAAACCGCCCTGGGCGATTACGCCTACACCTCGCGCGAACTCTGGCACCGCCCGCCAAACGCGCGCGAGTGGCAGCCGCTGTTCCCGGGCGGTCGCGGCCTGGCGGGTTACTCCTACCTGCGCATGGGCAGCGACGGCGTGCTGCGCATCGCCACCTGGACCGGCCTGCTGCAGTACGACCCGGGCGAGGCCTGGGTCACGCCGCATCCGCTCCAGCTCGGGATGGAACTGGTGCTGGCCCGCGACGCGCAGGGCAAGGCCACGCCCCTTCCGCTCCGCTCCGAGGCCGACCAGCCCGTGCTGGTGCCACCGGGACACAGCCTGACCATGCGCTTCGCCATGGTCAGCATGGAGAGCGGCGCCCAGTTCCGCTACGTGCTCCATGGTGTCACCCCGGACTGGGGCGAGTGGGCCGATCGCGACCTGTTCATCCGCGCCCTGCCCGCCGGCGACTACGTGCTGGAAGTGCAGGCGCGCACCGGCACCGGACGCCAGGCGCCGACCATGACCTACCGCTTCCGGGTGCTGCCGCACTGGTACGAGCAGTGGTGGGTGCTCGCGCTCGGCCTGCTGGCCTTGCTGGGCGTTGGCCTGCTCGGCGCACTGTGGGTGGTGCGCCTGCGCACCGAGCGTTTCCGCGAGGACAACCGCCGGCTCGAGGCGCGCATTGCCGAGCGCACGCACGAGCTCGAGGACGCCAACCGGCGCCTGGCCGAACTGGCCACGGAAGACGCGCTCACCGGTGTCGCCAACCGGCGCGCCCTCGAGAACGGACTTCGCCGCGAGTGGTTCCGCTGCCTGGACCAGCGTCGCCCGCTGAGCGTGCTGATGATCGACGTCGACCACTTCAAGGCCTACAACGACGCCCACGGCCACCTCGAGGGCGACGTGCAGCTGCGCGGCATCGCCCAGCGCCTGTCGCGCCAGCACGACCCGCAGCGCGAACAGCTGGCGCGCTACGGCGGCGAGGAGTTCGCCCTGCTGCTGCCGGGCGTGCATCCGTCCGAGGCCGCGCGTCGCGCCGAGACGATCCGCGCGGCGATCGCCGCAAGCGACGCCGGCATGACCGTCAGCATCGGCGTCGCCGGTGCGGTTCCGGAACTGCAGGCCGAGCCCGACAGCCTGCTGCGCCGCGCCGACGCCGCGCTCTACGCCGCCAAGCGCGCCGGCCGCAACCGCGTCGAGGTCGATGCCGACTGAGCGTCGGCGCGGATCAGGCCTTCTTGATCAGGCCGATGATGCCCAGCAGGATCACCGCGCCGATGAAGGCGGTGATGAAGCCGCTGAACTCGCCGCCGAGGTTTACGCCGAGCCGCGGCAGCAGCCAGCCGCCGAGGAAGGCGCCGAGCACGCCGACCACCATGTTGATGAGCACGCCGAAACCACGGCCCTTCATCACCAGGCCGGCCAGCCAGCCGGCCAGTGCACCGATGATCAGGAAAATGATCAGGTCCATGTCGCCTCCGCTCTCAGGGGTTGCCGGGGAACTCGCCCCGGCTCGACTTGCGTGCCTCGGCCTGCTCGCGCAGCTGCCTCAGCTCTTCGGCACTCATGATGTGGGCGGCGTCGCGCGAGCTGCTGGAAATGCGTGAATGCAGCCAGCCCAGCAGGAAGGCGACCATCAGGCCCAGCGAGCCGGCCAGCAGCACCAGCACGCCCAGCGTCGGCATGGACCGGTGCATGGCCAGGCCCAGGCAGGCGATCGATCCAAGCAGGTAGAGCCAGTACATGCGTCACCTCGCGGGTTTGGCCGGAGTTTAGCCCAAGCCGGCCGCCAGTCCAGCCTGCCGGCTCAGAGCAGGGGGGAGAGCAGGCGGGCGCAGGCATCGCCCAGGCGCCGCCAGGCCGGCCCGGGCGGGTCGTCGGCGCGCACCTCGCGGCAGTGCGTCAGCGTGGCCTCGATCTCGCGTTCGAGTTCGCCCGCCAGGCTGCCGTCGTGCAGCAACACGCTGAGCTCGAAGTTGAGCCGGAAGCTGCGGTGGTCGAAATTGGCGCTGCCGATGATGCAGGTGTCGTCGTCCACCAGCAGGGCCTTGCTGTGCAGCATGCGCGGCTGGTATTCGAACACGCGCACGCCGGCCGCCAGCAGCTCGTCGTAGTACGAACGCGCGGCCGCGCTAACCAGCAGCGAGTCGCTGCGCGCCGGCACCAGCACGCGCACGTCCAGGCCGCGCAGCGCCGCCGAGGTCAGGGCCATGCGCGCGGCCTCGCCCGGCACGAAGTAGGGCGTCACCAGCCACACGCGATGGTTGGCCTGGTGGATCGCCTCGACCTTCACTCGGTGGATCGGTTCCCAGGGCGAATCGGGCCCGGCCGGCAGCGCCTGGGCCACGAGCCGGCCTTCCGGCGGCTCCGGCCACAGCCGCGCATCGCGCAGGGCCACGCCGGTGGCGTAGTGCCAGTCCTCCAGGAAGGCCAGCTGCAGCCAGCGCACGATGCCGCCTTCGAGCCGGAGGTGCAGGTCGTGGAAGGCGCGCGGGTTGATCGCCTCGTTCTCGTCGTCGGTGACGTTGATGCCGCCGGTGAAGCCGACGGCACCGTCGACGACGACGATCTTGCGGTGGTTGCGCAGGTTGATGCGCGGACGCCAGATGAAGCGCAGGCGCACCGGGTGGAACCAGGCCAGTTCGACGCCGGCTTCCTGCAGCGGCGCCAGGAAGCGCCGGCGCAGGCGCCCTGAGCCGAAGGCGTCGAGCAGCACGCGCACGCGCACGCCCTCGCGCGCCCTGGCCACCAGCGCGTCGCGCAGGCGGGTGCCGGTGCGGTCCGGGTCGAAGATGTAGTACTCGACGTGGATGTGGTGCGTGGCCCCGGCGATCGCCGCCAGCAGCGCCTCGAACGTGGCCTCGCCGCCGACCAGCAGGCGGGCGTCGGACGCCGCGCAGGGCGCGTAGCCCGTGGCCGACTGCGCCAGGCGCGCGACCGTGGCGCAGTCCTCGCTGGGGTGCAGGTCGGCCGGCAGCGACTCGCCCACGCTGTTGCGCGAGAGGTGGCGACGGCGCCGGTGCCGCACGATGCGCTGCGGCCCGAGGAAGTGGTAGACGACGAGCCCCACCACCGGCAGCGCCGCCAGCGACAGCAGCCAGCTCAGGGTGGCGATCGGCTCGCGCTTTTGCAGCACGATCCAGCCGGCCAGCACCAGGATATAGAGCGCCCAGGTGCCGATCAGCCACGGCTTGAGTTCGGGCCACCAGGCGCCGGCGTCGATCATGCGGCCGGCTTGCCGAAGATCTGCTCGGCGCGGTTGAACAGCACCCAGCTGGTGGCGATGTACTTGTCGCCGCCTTCCGGGCGGTTGCCGCGGTGGGTGTGGGTGAAGCCGGCCGGCGCGATCAGCAGGCTGCCGGTGCGCGGCGGCACCTTGCGCTGCTGGTGGAAGAACTCGGTTTCACCGGCCTGGAAGCCGTCGTTGAGGTAGATCGTCCACAGCAGGTGCCGGTGCAGGGTGTCGCAGCCCGGGTCGCGCGGGTACAGCTCGCAGTGCCAGTACGGGTAGCCGCCTTCGCCGGCGCGGTAGCGCTGCAGGTTCACCCGCCCCGGCCGGAAGATGGTCTTGATGATGCCGTCGAGCGCGGCGTCGTCGAGGGTGGCCAGGGCCTCGGCGTCCAGGCGCCGGCGCCGGCCGGGCTCGCCGTGCTCGAGCATCAGCGGCGCGATCAGTGTGTAGGGGTAGCGGCGGATGTACCTGGCCAGGCAGGCGAGCACGGCCTGGGTGAGCGCCGCCTCGACGTCGCGCCAGGCCTCGACGCCGCTGATGCTGATGTCGCGGCTGTGCTTGAGCTCGGGGTAGAGCCCGCCACCGACCAGGCCCGGCTGGTCCTGGCCGCTGGCCTCGAAGCGCCGGATGATCGCCGCGCAGGCATCCGCCGGAACGGCGCCTTCGAAGACCTCGATCAGGTCATCGCTGGCCATCAGCCTTCGCGGTCGAACTGTTCGTGGTAGCGCACCGCCTCGGCCACCTCGTTGCGCGAGCCCAGGAACACCGGCACGCGCTGGTGCAGGCCGGTCGGCTGCACCTCGAGCATGCGCTGGCGGCCCGTGCTGGCCGCGCCGCCGGCCTGCTCGATGATGAAGGCCATGGGGTTGGCTTCGTACATCAGGCGCAGCTTGCCGCCCTTCTCGCGGCACTTCTCGTCGAGCGGATAACTGAAGATGCCGCCGCGGGTGATGATGCGGTGCACGTCGGCCACCATCGAGGCCACCCAGCGCATGTTGAAGTCCTTGCCGCGGGGGCCTTCCTTGCCCTTGAGCAGGTCGGCCACGTAGCGCTGCATGGGCGGCTCCCAGAAGCGCTGGTTGGACATGTTGACCGCGAATTCCTTCGTGTCCGCGGGCACCTGCACGTCGCGGCGCGTCATCATGAAGGTGCCGACCTCGCGGTCGAGCGTGAACACGTGGGTGCCATGGCCGACGGTGAGCACCAGCATCGTGCTCGGCCCGTAGGTGGTGTAGCCGGCGCAGACCTGGGTGGTGCCCGGCTGCAGGAAGTGCTCGTCGCCGGGCGTGGTGACGCCGTCGGGGCAGCGCAGCACCGAGAAGATGGTGCCGACCGAGATGTTGACGTCGATGTTCGAGCTGCCGTCGAGCGGATCGAACAGCAGCAGGTAGTTGCCGCGGCGCGCGGCGTCGGGGATCGGCTGGCTGTGGTCCATTTCCTCCGAGGCCAGGCCGGCCAGGTGGCCGCCCCAGGCATTGGCCTCGAGCAGGATGTCGTTGCTCAGCACGTCGAGCTTCTTCTGCGCCTCGCCCTGGATGTTGCCGGTGCCGGCGTCGCCCAGCACGCCGCCCAGCGCGCCCTTGCCGATGGCGATCGAGATCGACTTGCAGGCACGGGCGACCACCTCGATCAGCAGGCGCAGGTCGGCATTGATGCGGCCGGCGTGTTGTTCCTCGATCAGGTAGCGGGTGAGCGAAATGGGCTTCATGGCGTTCCAGGGGATGGCGGCGGACCCGGGCATTGTCCCCGCCCGCGCCGGGCTTGCAAGCATGGCCGCCGTTTGCGCCACAATCAGCCATGCTCACGATGCCAACGGAACTGCCGCTGCTGCCGCTGGGAACCGCCCTGGGCGTGGGCCTGCTGGTGGGCGCGGTGCGCGAACGGCGCCACCCCGAGCGCCCCACCTCGGCCGGCCTGCGCACCCATGCGCTGGCGGCCCTTGCCGGCGCGGTGGCCCTGTGGCTCGACCCGGTGGTCTTCGCGGTGGTGCTGGCCCTGGTGGGCGTGTTCTCGGCGATGAGCTACCGCCAGAGCCAGGCCGAGGACCCGGGCCTGACCGGCGAAATCACCCTGGTGCTCACCTGCCTGCTCGGCGGCCTCGCCGTGGGCCTGCCGGCGCTGGCGGCCGGCCTGGGCGTGGTGGTGGCGGCCCTGGTCTACCTGAAGGCGCCGCTGCACCGGCTGGCCCGCGAGCGGGTCAGCGAGGCCGAAGTGCGCGACGGCCTGGTGCTGCTGGCCTCGGCCCTGGTCGTGCTGCCGCTGCTGCCGGACCGGTCCATCGGCCCCTGGGACGTCTTCAACCCGCGGGTGCTGTGGCTGCTGGTGGTGCTGGTGATGGCGATCAGCACCGCCGGCCACATCGCCCTGCGTCTGGTCGGCAACCGCTGGGGCCTGGCGGTGGCGGGCTTCTTCGCCGGCTATGTGTCTTCGACCGCCGCCGTGGCGGGCTTCGGCCAGCGCGCGCGCGAGGCGCCGGGCCTGCGCTCGGCCGCCGTCGGCGCGGCGCTGCTGGCCAACCTGGCCTCGGTGAGCCTGTTCGTGCCGGTGCTGCTGGCGGTGTCGCCGGGCCTGCTGTCGGAACTGGCCCGCGAACTGGCCGTGGCCGGCGGCGTGCTGCTGGCCAGCGGCCTGCTGGGCCTGCGGCCGGATGGCGACCCGACGCCGCCACCGACCGCCGAGAGCCGCATGTTCCGCTTCCGCCATGCCCTCGCCTTCGCCGCGATCATCACCGTGGTGCTGTTCGCGGCCGCCGCGCTCAACGCCTGGCTCGGCCCGCGCGGCGCGATGGTGGCCGCGGTCGTGGCGGCCCTGGCCGAGCTGCACGCCGCGGCGGCCACCGTCGCCAAGCTCTGGCAGTCGGGCACCTTCGACGTGGCGCAGGCGCGCTGGGCCTTCGTGGGCCTGCTGGCGGCCAGTTCGCTGGCCAAGACGGTGGTGGCCTTCGCCAGCGGCGGCGCGGCCTACGGCTGGCGCGTGGGCCTGGGGCTGGCCACGATGGTCGCGGCCACCGCCGGTGCCGTCCTGCTCACCTGAGCCCATTGAACCAGGTTGGTTTCATCCAACCTCGTTCAAATGGTTCAGATGATCCTGAGGGTGATGGCTTTCAGCACCGCGCGGGTGCGGTCGCGGGTGCCGAGCTTGTCGAGGATCTCGGAGACGTAGTTCTTCACCGTGCCTTCCGACAGGAACACGGCCTTGGCGATTTCGCGGTTGGAGTAGCCGCCCGCGATCAGGCGCAGGATGGCGACCTCGCGCTCGTTGAAGGTGTCGGTCGGTTCGCTCTGGTCGCGATAGGCGTAGCGGGCACGCACCGGGTCGGTGGGCACCGGCGCGAGCAGGGTTTCGCCGGCGGCGACGCGGGTGATCGCCTCCGCCAGGTCCTCGGGCGAGGCGTCCTTGAGCAGGAATCCCTGCGCACCGGCTTCGGCCGCCGCCAGCGGCAGCGTGTCGTCGTCGAAGGTGGTCAGCAGCACCACGGGCGTCGTGTCGCCGCGCTCGCGCAGCGCGCGCACCAGGCCGAAACCGTCCAGGCCGGGCATGCGGATGTCGGAAAGGACCACGTCGACCGGGCTGCCGGCGATGGCATCGAGCAGGGCCTGGCCATCGCCGGCCTCGGCCACCAGGGCGATCCCCGGGAAATCCTTGAGCAGCGCGGTCAGGCCGCTGCGCACCAGGGCCTGGTCGTCGGCCAGCGCGACGCGGATCGGTTGCGTGCTCATGCCGCCTCCGGCAGCCAGGCCTGCAGGTGCACGCCGCCGGTGTCGGTGCGGCGCACGTCCAGGCCGCCGCCGGCGGCCTCCAGCCGCTCGCGCATGCCGTCCAGGCCGTTGCCGGGCCTGAGCTCGCCGCGGCCGCGGCCGTCGTCGCGGATGTCCAGGCGCAGGCCGCCGGCCTCGCGCCGCAGCACCACCCACAGGTTGCCGGCCTGGGAATGCCGCGCGGCATTGGTCAGGCCTTCCTGCACCGTTCGCAGCAGCGCCTCGGCCTGGGCCAGCGAGCCCACGCGTGCGTCCTCGTCGATCTGCAGGTGCAGGCGCGGCCGCGGGAAGGGCGAGGCCAGCGCGGCGATCGCCGGCGCGAGCTCGAGGCCTTCGTCGGCGCGCATCTGCTGCACCACGCCGCGGATGTCGGCCAGCAGTTCGTCGGCCAGGCGCGCGCACAGGGCCACCGGCGCCTCGTTCGCGTGGCGCGGGTCGCGCGCCAGCGCGGCGAGGTTGAGCTTGAGCGCGGTGAGCTTGTGCCCGGCCACGTCGTGCAGCTCGCGCGAGAGCCGCAGGCGCTCGCCGTCGCGCGCGCTTTCGGCCAGCAGCGAGCGGGTGGCCAGCAGCTCGGCGTTGGTCGCGGCCAGCTCGGCGCGGGCGCGTTCGGCGCTGATGCCGAACCAGGCCGCCGAGGCGGCGAAGGCCTGGAAACAGGCCACCATCAGCACGCCGATGGCCGGCGACGAAAACCGCCAGACCTCCGCGTAGATGACGTACAGGCCCAGGTTAACGACCAGCAGCAGCACCGCGGCCGGCCGCGGCGCCCAGAGGTGGATGACCTGGATGGCGCACAGGATCAGCAGGATCGGCAGCGTCGAACTG
The DNA here is from genome assembly GCF_003024235.1 of Arenimonas caeni. Lineage (GTDB taxonomy): Bacteria > Pseudomonadota > Gammaproteobacteria > Xanthomonadales > Xanthomonadaceae > Arenimonas > Arenimonas caeni. The sequence continues at coordinate 94,804 of NZ_KZ679093.1, forward strand.
CGCGCCAGCATCATCAGCGCGAACACCAGCCCGTACTGCGCGAGCACGAACAGGCGCAGGCGCGCCGGCGGCGACGCCGTCTCCTCGTGCCCGAGCACGCAGGCGAAGAAGCCCAGGTAGGCCAGGTGCAGCGCCGCCAGCCAGGCCGCCGGCGCGGGTTGTTCGCGCCAGGCCGGCGTGCCCGTGCCCAGCACCACCACTTCCCAGCCGATCGCGGCCCAGGTGAGCAGGCCGGCGAGGTTGAGCGGCGTGAACAGTCGTCTGGCGAAGGCTTCCATGGCGCCAGCTTGGGCCGCGGGCGCGGGCTGCTCAAGGCCCGGCGCGAAGAAAGTGACTTCCGGCACCCGGAGCCGATGACCGCCGGCACCTGAGCGCGCGCGGCGCCGCCGTGAGACTGGCGGCACACGAAGGAGGACCCGCATGGACCCGAGCAAGCTGCCCCTGATCCTGCACATCGCCGCCGGCACGGTGGCCCTGGCCACGTTCTGGACCGCCGGCCTGGTGAAGAAGGGCACGCCCCTGCACCGCCGCGTCGGCCAGGTCTACCTGCTGGCCATGCTGGCCATCATCCTCACCGGCATCCCGCTGGTGCTGCAGGTGATCGCGCGCGGCCAGCCGGTGGGCGCGCTCTTCCTCACCTACCTGCTGGTGCTGGTGGGCAATGCGACCTGGGCGGCCTGGCGCGCCATCCGCGACCGTCGCGACCGTCGCGCCTTCTTCGGGCCGATGTACTGGTTCGCCGCCGCGCTCACCGCCGGCAGCGGTCTGGCGATCATCGCGCTGGGCCTGCAGACGGGTGCGGTGCTGCTGCAGGTGTTCGGTGGCGTCGGCGTGTTCGCCGGCATCGGCGCGCTGCGCAGCTGGCGGCGTTCGGCCACGGATCCGAAGTGGTGGCTCAAGGAGCACTACGGCGCGATGATCGGCAACGGCGTGGCCACGCACATCGCCTTCTTCGGCATTGGCCTGCGCAGCCTGCTGCCGGGCGTGGACCCGGTGCTGTTGCAGCAGTTCGCCTGGTTCACGCCGCTGGCCGGCTCGCTGGTGGCGGCCTGGTGGCTGGGCCGCAAGTACGGACGCCCGGCGGGGGCGCCTCAGACGTCGCCGTCGTCGAGCCAGCCTTCGCCGGTGCCGCGGTTGAACACCTGATCACCCGGCTGCACGCTGCCGGCCGGGGAACTCGGCTGGCCGGCCAGGCGGGCGTAGATCGGCGTGAAGTCCGGCCGCGTCGCCTCCATCAGCTGCTCGTAGCTGTCGATGACGAAATACGTCTTCTGGTAGGTGTCGATGCGGTAGCGCGTGCGCATGATGCGCTCGAGGTCGAAACCGATGCGGTTGGGCGCGGCCGACTCCAGGCAGTGGATGGATTCGCCCTTGGAGCTGACGATGCCGCTGCCGTAGATGCGCAGGCCGTCGTCTTCCCGGATCAGGCCGAATTCCACCGTGTACCAGTACAGGCGCGTCAGGTTCACCAGCGCCTCGGGGCCGATGGCGTGCGCCTTGACGCCGCCGCGGCCGTAGGCGGCCATGTAGTCGGCGAACACCGGGTTCATCAGCAGCGGCACGTGGCCGAACAGGTCGTGGAAAAGGTCCGGCTCGCTCAGGTAGTCGAGCTGCTCGGGCTTGCGGATCCACCAGGTCACCGGGAAGCGGCGGTTGGCCAGGTGCTCGAAAAAAGTGAGTTCGGGCAGCAGGCCCTCGACGCCGATCAGCTCCCAGCCGGTGGCCTTGCGCAGCACCGGGTTGAGCTCGTCGAACTTCGGGATGCGGTCGGGCGACATGCCCATCGCTTCCTGCTGGGCCAGGAATTCGCGGCTGGCGCGGCCGGGCAGGATCTCGCGCTGGCGCCGGAACAGGGTGGCCCAGACCTCGTGGTCGGTGGCGCTGTAGTCGCCCCAGGGCTGCTCGACCACGGCGGTGGTGTAGACCGGCACATAGCCTTTGTCGGTGAGCTGGTGTTCGACGCGCTTGGGCTGGTTCATCGGGGCCTCCATACCTTGCGCACCAGTCTAGCGGCGGGCTGGCGCAATCGGCTTGCGTTGTTGCGCATACTGGCTAAACAGGCGCAAGATAATTGCGTAGAAACGCCGGGTTATGCAGGAATATGGACTCTCCACGCCTCGACCGCACCGACCTGGCCATCCTGGCCGAACTCCAGCGCGAGGGCCGGCTGAGCAACGCCGACCTCGCCGAGCGGGTGAAGCTCTCGCCCTCGGCCTGCCTGCGCCGCGTGCAGCGGCTCGAGCAGACCGGGGTGCTGGCCGGCTACACGGCCCTGATCGATCCGGCGAAGCTGGGCCTGGGCCTGCAGGCTTTCGTTCGCGTGCAGCTGGCCAGGCACGACGCCGACGTGGTGGCGACCTTCACCAGCCGCGTGAACCGCTGGGACGAAGTGGTGGCCTGCCATGCCCTGACCGGCGAGATGGACTACCTGCTGCACGTGGTCGTGCAGGACCTCGAGCACTTCTCGCGTTTTCTGCTCGACCACCTGCTCAATGCCAGCGGCGTGGCCGACGTGAATTCGAGCTTCGTGCTGCGCACCGTCAAGCAGGCGCGCGGCCTGCCGCTGGGCCACCTCGGCTAGGGGAACCGACCCATCGCTTCACCGGCGGGCGACGAACTCGACGAAAGCCCGCACCCGCGGTGAAAGCACGAGGATCAGCGGGAAGGCGATGGGCCAGGCGATGGCGAAGCTGCGGGCCCAGGCCAGGAGGTAGCCGGCGCCGACGCCGCGGTTCACCGCCGTGATGATGCCGGACATGATGCCGGCCATAAGCAGCGACATGATGAACGCGAACAGCAGCCCCGCCTGGCGTGGCGAGAGCCGCGGGCTCACGGCGCCTGTCCGCCGAAGGTGCGGCCGAAGAAGTCGCCCTCCTTCCAGCGCGGGCGCGCATCGGCATCGCCGACGCGGCGGCCGATGGCGGCGTTGAGGCGGGCCAGGCGCGTGGCGCTCGGGTAGTGGACGGGCAGCGAGGCCTGGTCGCTCGGCTGGTGGTAGTGGCCGGTGAGGAAATCCTCGTACAGCGCCAGCGCATCGATCTCCGGCGAACGCGCCTTGATGCCGGCGTCGAGGTACACGGCCGGGATGCCCTGGCGCACGAAGGCGTACTGGTCGGAGCGCACGAACACCACTTCCTCCGGCTTCGGGTCCGGCGTGAGCACGATGCCCAGGCCCGCGGCGGCCACCTGCACGTCGGTTTCCAGGCTGCTGTGCTCGATGCCGATCGGCACCACGTCGGTGACGTCGGTGAGCAACACCGGCATGTCCATGTTGATGTTGGCCACCAGCGGGCCCTGCACGGTCGGGCGCGTGACGAAGTACTCCGCGCCCAGCAGGCCGCGCTCCTCGGCCGTGACCGCCACGAACAGCAGCGAGCGGCGCGGCGCGGGGCCGGCGAGCAGCTGGTGGGCGGCCTCGAGCATCACCGCGGTGCCCAGGGCGTTGTCGAAGGCGCCGTTGTAGATGCCGTCGCCGTCCACCTCGGCGCCGATGCCGACGTGGTCGAGGTGGGCGGTGAACACCACGTGCTCGGCCGCCAGCGCCGGGTCGCTGCCCGGCAGCAGGCCCACCACGTTGCGGCTCTCGAGCCGGACCAGCGAGGTCGCGCCCGACAGCGTCGCCTGCCCGGGCAGGTCGAAGGATTCGAGCGTGCCGGCCTCGCGCCGCGCGAATACTTCCTCGGCATCCATCGGTGCGCCTTCGAACAGGCGCCGCGCGGCGTGCACGCCCAGGCTGGCGGTGGCGCGGATCTGCGGATAGGCGTCGATCGGCGCGCCGGTTTCATCGACCAGCCGCATGCCCGGCATCTCCCAGTTGCGCGCGCCGCGAGCCCACGGGTACTTGGCTTCGTCCACCGGGTTGCCCAGGGTGACCGCGCCCACCGCCCCGCGCGCCACCAGTGCTTCCATCTTCTGGCGGCCGGAGGCGTGGAAGGCGCGCTGGGTGTTGGGGAACGTCGACGGCGCGCCGGAGAAATACACGGCGATCTTGCCGCGCACGTCCACGCCCGCGAAGTCGTCGTGGTCGAGCTCGGGCGCGTGCACCGCCTGGCCCACGAAGACCAGCGGCGCGGTCACCGCATGCGTGCCGGCGTTGAAGTTGATGCCCGGCAGGAAGTCGTCCTGGAAGGCGAACACCAGCTCGCCACCCTCGCGCCGGACCACGAAGCCGGCGCCCTCGCGCTGGCGCCGGCCCTCGACCAGGGGCACGGCCTGGAAATAGCTGCCGGCGTCGCCGCCCGGCTGCAGGCCCAGGGCGCGGTAGCGGTTGGCCACGTACAGCGCCGCCACGTCGTAGCCCCGCGTGCCGGCTGCGCGACCCTCGAGCAGGTCGTCGGCCAGGAAGGCCACGTCGGCCTCGATGCGGCGCTCGCCGCCGGCCGGCGCCTCGATCGCAGCGGGCGCGGCATCGGGCAGGGGCGTGGCCCCGCGGCCACAGGCCACCAGCAGGGACACGGCGAGCAGGACGAACACGTGCTTCATGGACAGGCTCCGAAAGGACGCCCGACGTTAGCATGGGGACAGGTACATTTTTTCCCGCGTGAAGGACTGCAGGCAGGCCTTCACGCGGGAAAAAATGTACCTGTCCCCAGCCTTTCGGCTAGCTGGCGTCCCAGCCGCTCATGGGGTCGGCCACGACGAGGTCGCGGCCGNGCCTTTCGGCTAGCTGGCGTCCCAGCCGCTCATGGGGTCGGCCACGACGAGGTCGCGGCCGGCGTGCTTGGCGGAGTACATGGCCCGGTCGGCCCGCTGCAGCAGCTGCGAGAAGTGCCGGTCGGCCGGCGCCAGCACCGCCACGCCGATCGACAGCGTCACCGTGCGCTTGCGGCCATCGAGGTCGAGTGGCTGCGCGGAGAAGGACTCGCGGATGCGCTCGGCCGCGGCGGAGGCGCTGGCGCCGTCGGTGCTGGGCATGAGCACGATGAACTCCTCGCCGCCCAGGCGCCCGAGCAGGTCCTCGGCGCGCAGCGCCTCGCGGATGCGCGCGACCGCGCGCACCAGCGCCAGGTCCCCGGCGGCATGGCCGAGCTCGTCGTTGATGTGCTTGAAGTGGTCCAGGTCCACCACCAGCAGCGACAGCGACATCCCATGCCGCCGCGCCGCCGCGATCGCGCGCGTGCCCAGCTCTTCGATCGCGCGCCGGTTGTAGACATCGGTGAGGTAGTCCAGTCGCGCGGCCCGCTCGAGTTCGCGCTGGCTGCGGTCGGTGCAAAGCAGCAGGAAACCCACCGTCGCCACCACCGGCAGGATGCCGCCGATGGCGTAGGTGAGCAGCTGCACGTGGGTGAGCTGGAAGATCGTCGTCACCTGGCCGGGCTCGAACACCAGGGCCACCGCACGGTAGGCCATGATGAGGGCGGAAAACGCGAAGGCGCCGCCGGCCACGTGCCGCACCAGCCCGTGCGAGTCGGGGTTGCGATATAGCGTCCAGGCGCTGTAGCCCAGCAACCAGGCCAGGACAACCGAGATGGCGATCAGCCTGCGGGTCAGGTCGGGCTGCACCAGGCCCCAGTACACCGACACCGCGACCGCCAGCCCGAGCATCGCCGTCAGCAGGCCCGCCCGTGGCCGCAGGCTGAAGAAGCGCCTGAGCGCCACCGCATAGGCCACGAACGCCATCGCGATCAGGGCATTGGCCAGCACGATGGTGATCCAGGCGGGAAGCGCGTCGCGCTGGGTCAGCAGCACGAAGCCGGCGGGCTGCAGCAGGGTGGCGGCGACCCACCAGTTCAGCGCCGGCCGCAAACCCGCCGGCATCGCGCGCGCCACCACTGCCAGCAGCATGCCGATCAGCAGCGTCAGCATCGCGCCCACCAACAGCGCCGACCGGATGTCGAACGACCATGTCATCGGTCCGGCTCGCCCCCTGTGGCGAAGCAGTCGTGGCGCCAAGGGTTCCACCCCGCGGCCGCGGCTGCAAGTCGCGGGTGTTCAGTCGCCCCGGTCGTCTTCACGCGGCCTTCGCGGCGGCCGGAACGGCAGCACCACGCCGCGCGGCTCATCCGTCCGCTGCCACAGCACCGGCACTTCCTCCGGGCGGGGCAGGGCGAACTCGCCGTCCTCGTCGCCGGGCGCGGGCTCGTCTTCCTCGTCCTCCCAGCTGTAGCGCTTGCGCGGGGGCTCCGGGTCGGCCCGGCGCCACAGGAAGGCCGCCAGCACGCCGGCCACGGCGCCGCCGAGGTGGTATTCCCAGGACACCCCGGGTTCGCGCGGCAGCACCGTCAGCAACATGCCGCCGTAGAAGAAGAAGGCGATCAGGGCCGCGGCGATGGCCGCCTTGTCGCGCCTGAGCAGGCCCAGGAACAGCAGCAGGAACATCAGGCCATGGGTGAGGCCGCTGGCGCCGATGTGGAAGGACGGCCGGCCGATGAGCCAGGTTATGGCGCCCGACAGCAGCCACAGCAGCGGCAGCGCCCGCAGCGCCGCGCGCGGGTAGACCGTGCCGAGCAGGGTGCCGAGGATCAGCAACGCCGTGGAGTTGGCCAGCCAGTGCCCGGCCGAACCGTGCAGCAGCGGCGCCGTGAGCACGCCGACCAGGCCGGATGGCTCCAGCGGCACCAGCGCCAGGAAGCGCAGGTCGCCCAGCCAGGGCCCGGCGTGGAAGACCGCCCCCAGCAGCGCCACGAAGGCCATCGACGCCAGCAGGGCGCGGCGGAAGTGGCCGCGCACGGCCTCGGCGTGTTGAACGCGATCGCTGTCCATCGACATCAGGTGGGGGCCGTCGCTGGCCCCCGCAAGGCCCGGCTCAGGCGCTGGCGCCGGGCATCACGTCCTTGGGCTGGCGCGGCTTGATCCACAGGCTCAGGATCATGGAGGTGGCAATGGTGGCGGCCACCACGCCCAGCGAGATCGACACCGGGATCTTGTAGATGTCCACCAGCAGCATCTTGGCGCCGATGAAGATCAGCACCAGCGCCAGGCCGTAGGCCAGCAGGTGGAACTTCTCGGCCGCGCCGGCCAGCAGGAAGTACAGCGCGCGCAGGCCCAGCACCGCGAACACGTTCGAGGTAAGCACGATGAACGGGTCGGTGGTGATGGCGAAGATGGCCGGGATCGAGTCGACCGCGAAGATCACGTCGGTGACGGCGATCATCACCAGAACGATGAACAGCGGGGTGTACTTGCGGCGCTTGCCCTTGCCCAGCCACAGCGCCTCGCCGTGGTAGCGGCGCACCAGCGGCAGGTGGCCGGTGATCCAGCGCAGCACCGGGTTCTTGTCCATGTCCGGCTCCTGGCCGGCGGCCCAGAGCATCTTGGCGCCGGTGACCAGCAGGAACACGCCGAAGATGTACAGGATCCAGTGGAACTGGGCGATCAGCGCGGCGCCGACGAAGATCAGGATGCCGCGCAGCACGATCGCGCCCAGCACGCCCAGGATCAGCACCCGCTGCTGCGACTGCGCCGGCACGCCGAAATAGGTGAACAGCATCAGGAACACGAAGATGTTGTCGACCGCCAGCGCCTTCTCGACCAGGTAGCCGGTGAGGAACTCGAGCGCGATGCGGTTGGCATCAGGCTCCGGCAGGCGCTCGGCCAGGTACCACCACAGGCCGAGGTTGAAGACCATGGCCAGCGCGATCCATGCGACCGACCAGATCACCGCTTCGCGGGTGCTGACCTTGTGCGGGCCGTTCTGGCGCAGGACGAGCAGGTCGACCGCGAGCGCGACGACGACCAGGACCGAAAAAACGGTCCACATCAGTGGGGTGCCAATGGTTTCCAAGCAGGGACTCTCCGGGGGCGGTGGACGATCGACCGAACCACGGCGCGACGTTCCTGCACGGAACGACCTTCGCCGCGGGCGGGCGAAGGTCTCGCTCGCAGGCCATGGACCTGCCCGCCGGACCGGGGCTTTGGACGTGGGTCCTGGCCCGTGATGACGATCTCGGCGGCGGGAGCTACTCCCCTTCGGGGCGCAGAGTCTGCCATGGATCGTTACGATGGCGTCAATCCCGCGACTCCCGGAGGCGGGGCGGGTTAGGCTAGGGTCGGGCGGCCGCGGGCCGCAGGGCCGGGGTATGCATGGATCTGGACGTGAAGTCGATCATGCTGGTGGGCGTGCTGCTGAGCCTGTTCACCGTGCTGCTGCTCGCCCAGGCCTCCCAAGGCTTCCCGCCCGAGCGCCGGCGCCACCTGCGCCTGTGGACGGTGGGCCTGCTGATGCAGCCGGTGGCCTGGAGCCTGCTGGCGGCCACGGGCAGCCTGCCCGAGGTCTTCTCCCTGACGGTCGGCAATGGCCTGTTGCTGCTGGGCTTCGCCGAGATGGCGCGCGCCATGCGCGGCTTCGTGGGCTTGCCGGAGCGCCGCCTGGCCTACTGGCTCCTGATCGTCGTGACGGTGCTGCTGATCGCGCTCTTCGCCGGGGTCTGGCCGCACTACAGCGCCCGCGTGGTGGTCAACGCCCTCTGTGCGGCGGTGCTGGTCGGCTCCATCGCCCTTGCCCTGCGGCCGTCCTTCCGCCGCGGCGGCTTCACCGCCGCGCGCCTGACCGGTGCCTTCGCGGCGTTCGGCGTCGTGGTCCTGGCCTGGCGCTTCACCACCCACGTGCTGGAGCCGCGCGTGGCCGGGAACCTGCTCGATGCGGGCCCGGCCGACTTTGCGGTGGTGACCTACGCCTGCGTCGGCGTGGTGTTCCTGAGCCTGGGCTTCGTGCTGATGCACACCGAGCGCGCCTACGAGGACCTGCGCAAGCTCGCCTCGCTCGACCCGCTCACCGGCGTGCTGACCCGAAGCGGCCTGGCCGAGAACGGCCACCGCCTGCTGTCGGAGGCGCGCCGCTATCGCCGGCCGCTGGCGGTGCTGCTGATGGACATGGACCAGTTCAAGCAGGTCAACGACAGCCTCGGCCATGCCGCCGGCGACGCCGTGCTCCGGCACCTGGCCGAGCGCGCGCGCCGGGTGCTGCGCGGCGAGGACGTGCTGGGCCGGCTGGGCGGTGACGAGTTCGTGGCCATGCTGCCCAGCACCGACGCGGCCGGCGCCCGGGTCGTGGCCGAGCGCCTGCGCGACGCCCTGCGCGAGGCCCATGCCCTCTACCGGGGCGAGGAAGTGCCGGTGGACCTGTCGATCGGCGTGGCCGAGGCCGGGCCGGACGAGTCGCTGGAGGCGCTGATGCAGCGCGCCGACCACGCCATGTACGGCGCCAAGCGCGCCGGCGGCAACCGCGTGGGCCTGGCCCCCGCCCCCTGAGCCGGCGGCGGCGCCGGCCCGGCGCCGGTACAATCCACGGATGGATACCCCTGCCCTGCCCGTCGTCCGCCTCAAGATCGAGCGCCGCTCCAACCACCCCTGGATCTTCCAGAAGATGGTCGAGAAGCCGGCCGCCAAGCCGCGCCCGGGCAGCGTGGTCGACATCACCGACAACACCGGCGCCTGGGTCGGCCGCGGCTTCTACAACGGCCACTCGCGCATCGCCCTGCGCGTGCTCACCGAGGACCGCGACGAGGCCATCGACGAAGCCTTCTTCATGCGCAGGATCGCCGACGCCGTGGCCCTGCGCCGCGACGTGCTGCGCCTGGACGAGAGCACCGACGCCTGGCGCGTGGTGCATTCCGAGGGCGACGGCCTGTCGGGCCTGGTGGTGGACCGCTACGGCGACCTGCTGGTGGTCGAGTTCTTCTCGGCCGGCGCTTTCCGCCACCGCGAGTGGATCTACGCCGCGCTGCGCGAGCAGTTCCCCGGCTGCCGCTTCTACAGCTTCGCTGAGGAGCACGTGCAGAAGCAGGAGAGCTTCGACTTCCGCGCCCCGCCGGCGCCCGAGCCGAGCATCGTCACCGAGAACGGCCTGAAGTTCCGCGCCACGCCCGGCTCCGGCCACAAGACCGGCTTCTTCGCCGACCAGCGCGACAACCGCGAGTTCCTCTCGCGCTTCACCGCCGGCAAGCGCGTGCTCGACATCTGCTGCAACTCGGGCGGCTTCGCCATCTACGCCAAGGCCCGCGGTGGCGCCGACGAAGTGACCGGCATCGACCTGGACGAGGAGATCCTCGAGGTCGCCGAGAAGAACGCGCGCCTGAACCACGCCAGAGTGAAGTTCACCCAGGCCGACCTCTTCCCCTACCTGCGCGACGCCCAGCAGCGCGGCGAGCAGTGGGACGTGGTCATCCTCGACCCGGCCAAGCTCACCCGCGACCGCGACCAGGTGATCCCGGCGCTGAAGAAGTACAACGACATGAACAAGCTGGCCATGCAGGTCGTCCGCCCCGGCGGCATCCTGCTGACCTGCTCGTGCACGGGCCTGGTGAGCGAGGAGGAGTTCCTCGACATGGTCCGGCGCGCGGCCTTCTACGCCGGCCGCACCGTGCAGGTGCTCAAGGTGGCCGGCGCCGGCGGCGACCATCCCTTCATGGCGCACGTGAAGGAAAGCCGCTACCTCAAGGCGGTGTTCTGCCGCGTGCTCTGAGGACCCGGATGGACGCCCCCGCCGCCGGGACGATGCGAGTGCGCCGCGCCGCACTGGTCTTCATCTTCGTCACCGTGCTCGTGGACGTGATGGCCTTCGGCCTGATCATCCCGGTGCTGCCGCACCTGCTCAAGAAGGTCACCGGCGGCGAGATCGCCGACGCCACGCTCTGGCACGGCCTGTTCGCCACCGGCTTCATGGCGATGCAGTTCATCGCCCAGCCGGTGCAGGGCGCGCTCTCGGACCGCTTCGGGCGCCGCCCGGTGATCCTGGTATCCAACGCCGGCCTGGCCATCGACTTCCTGATCATGGCGCTGGCCGAGACGCTGCCGCTGCTGTTCATCGCGCGCCTGCTCTCGGGCGCCACCTCGGCCAGCTTCAGCACCGCCAACGCCTACATCGCCGACGTCACGCCGCCGGAGAAGCGTTCGGCGGCGTTCGGCCGCCTGGGCATGGCCTTCGGCATCGGCTTCACCGTCTCGCCGGTGATGGGTGCCTGGCTGGGCGCGGTCGACCTGCACCTGCCGTTCTGGGTGGCGGCCGGCCTGTGCGCGGCCAACTTCTGCTACGGCTGGTTCGTGCTGCCCGAGTCGCTGCCGCCGGAGCGGCGCGCGCCCTTCGACTGGCGCCGCGCCAACCCCCTGGGTTCGCTGCGCATGCTGCGGCGGCACCCGGAGCTGTTCGGCCTGGCCGGCGTGAGTTTCCTGATGTCGCTGGCGCACCTGGTCTACCCCACCACCTTCGTGCTCTACGCCGACTACCGCTTCGGCTGGGGCCTGGAGATGGTGGGCTGGACGCTGCTGATCGTCGGCGTGATGACGGTGATCGTGCAGGGCGGCCTGGTGGGCCGCGTGGCCCGCACCTTCGGTGACCGCCGCACGGTGCTGATCGGGGCCGTGGCCGGCGCGATCGGTTTCGCCATGTACGCGGCCGCGCCGACCGGCTACTGGTTCTGGGCGGCGATGCCGGTGGCGGCGCTGTGGGCGGTGGCCGGGCCGGCGACCCAGTCGCTGATGACCTCGCGCGTTTCGGCGCAGGAGCAGGGCCGGCTGCAGGGCGCCATCGGCAGCCTCAATTCGGTCGCCGGCATCGCCGGCCCCACGCTCTTCACCCAGAGCCTGGCCTGGGTGGCGGCCAACGAAGTGCGCGGGCCGATGGCCGGCGCCTCGTTCTGGCTGGCGGCGCTGATGGTGGCGATCGGCGGCCTGCTGGCCTGGCGGGTGACGCGCACGCGGCCGTGACGCCCGGCGGGGGTAGGATGGGGCCCTGTCCTCAGGAGCGCCCGACATGAGCAAGCCCGTCAACCAGGCCGAGGCCGAGGAAGCCGTCCGCACCCTGCTGCGCTGGGCCGGCGAGGATCCCGCCCGCGAAGGCCTGCTCGATACCCCGCGCCGCGTCGCCGAAGCCTATGGCGACTGGTTCCGCGGCTACCGCGAGGATCCGACCGCCTACCTGGCGCGCACCTTCGAGGAAGTCGAGGGCTACGACGAGATGATCGTGCTGCGCGACATCGAGTTCGAATCGCACTGCGAGCACCACATGGCGCCGATCATCGGCAAGGCGCACATCGGCTACCTGCCGTCGGGCAAGGTGGTGGGCATCAGCAAGCTCGCGCGCGTGGTCGAGGCCTATGCGCGCCGCTTCCAGGTGCAGGAGAAGATGACCGCGCAGATCGCCCGCTGCATCCAGGACGTGCTGCAGCCGCGCGGCGTGGGCGTGGTGATCGAGGGCGCGCACGAGTGCATGACCACCCGCGGCATCCACAAGCGCGGCGTGAGCATGGTCACTTCGAAGATGCTCGGCAGCTTCCGCGAGGACGCCCGCACCCGCGCCGAGTTCCTGCGCTTCATCGACGTCGGCCCGGGGCGCTGAGGCCCCGGGCGCGCCGGCTCAGGGCGCGTCGTCGCGGATGAGCTTCACGCCGGGCTTCACGCCGGCCACGAAGCCCTCGCCTTCCTCGCGCAGGCGCATCGAGAACACGCCGTCCTTGAGGTGGCAGCGCGGGAACTCCACGAAGTAGCTGCCGGTGGGCTCGTAGTGCCAGGCCTGGCAGCCGGCGTCGGCTTCGCACATCGCCTGGCAGGCCTTCGCGTCCTGGTCGACGCTGAACTCGTGCACGGTGGTCGCGCCACCGGCCTCGCCGTCGAGGGTTTCGCTGGTGTCGGCCTCGAGCACGAAACCGGGGATCCAGGCGTCGGCCGACTTCACTGCGAGCGACGGGGCGGCCGGCGCGGCTTCGGCCAGGTCGCCCAGCGCGTCGCCCAGTTCGCCGGCATCGCGCGCGGCCAGGTAGCGGCCCCCGGTGTTCGCGGCCAGGCACTGCAGCTGGGCCTGGGCGCGGCTGCCTTCCTCGATGTCGAAACCCACGACGTGGGCGGTGAAGTCCACGCCCAGCGCCTCGAGCTCCTCGCCCAGCGCGCAGGGGTCGGCCGAGCAGGTTTCCTCGCCGTCGCTGACCAGGATGACGGTGGCCTTTTGCTCGGTGAACTTCAGGTGTTCGGCGGCCTGGCGCACCGCGGCCGTGATCGGCGTCATGCCGCGCGGCTGCAGGGCGCCGACCCGGCGGCGCACGGCGTCGGCGTCGAACGCGCCCACGGGCTGGAGCAGCTCGATGTCGGCGCAGTCGCCCTTGCGGCGGTGGCCGTAGGCCATCAGGCCCAGGTCGCCGCCCGGCCAGCCGGCGAGCATGGCGTCGATGGCTTCGCGGGCGATGGTGATCTTGGGCTGGCCGCCGATCTGGCCCCACATCGAGCCCGAAGCGTCGAGCACGAGCAGGGCCTGGCCGCCGTCCGCGGCGGGGTCGCCGGCCTGGGCGGCCGGCAGGGCGAAGGCGAGCGAAAGGGCGAGCAGCGACAGGGCAGGACGCAGGGACATGGGCGTTCTCGGGAAGGCGGACGGGCCGCGATGGCTTGGAACACGGAGAAAGCAGGGTCGGTCGGGCCACGCTCGCCATGCGGCCGGGCGCGCCTATAATCGGGCCCATGAGCGACCCCCGCGCCCAGCTGACCTCCCTGCGTGAAGCCATCGTGGCCGCCTCGCCGGCCGAGGCCGGCCAATGGCTGGTGATGCTGGACGCGATCGAGAAGGACCTGGCGGCGATGGTGGCGCGCCAGCAGCGGCTGCAGCAGGACGTCGAAGACGCCGAACACGCCCGCGACGCCGCCAACCTGGCGCGCATGAAGGTGATGGGCCAGCTCAACACCCTGCAAAAGTCGCTGGCCGCCGCCGTGCCGGACGTGCCGGCCGGCCAGGATCCGCAGTCCGACGCCCAGCGCCGCATCGAGTGGCTGCTCAGCCACGGCGGCGTCGACCCGGGTGCCGCGGAGGCGGCCAAGGCCGCCGAAATGGAGGCGCCGATGCCGGGCCGCGCCGTGCTCGAGGCGGTGATCGCCGGCGAGCGCAGGTTCACCAAGGCCCAGCTCGAATTCACCATCGCCGAGGCCATGGTGCTCACCGGCTGGCAGATGACGCCGCTCGAGCTCACCGGGAAGGGCGAGCCCTGGCTCGCGCAGCTGGTGCTCGACAACCAGTCCGCCTCGGCCTGACCGAAGGCCGTTCCTGAACGGAAATGCCGGCCGGGCTGGGAATGTGTCCCGGACCGGCGCATCCTTGGCCGGGCACGCCACCACCCCCGAGGAGGACTGCCATGAAGACCAGGAAATCCCACCTGTTGTTTGCCACCGCCGTCTCGGTGGCCCTGCTGGCCGGCTGTGAAACCACCGGCGGCTATTCGTCCGCTCCGCCGCGCGACTACGAGGAGCAGGAGCCCGAGCGCGAGGGCATGAGCCGCACCCAGAAAGGCGCGCTGATCGGCGCCGCCGTCGGCGCGGTCGCCGGCCTGCTCAGCGGCGACGACGCCACCGAGCGGCGCCAGCGCGCCCTGATCGGCGCCGGCGTCGGCGGCCTGGCCGGCGGTGCCATCGGCCGCTACCAGGACAACCAGGAGAAGGCGCTGCGCGAGCGCATGGCCGGCACCGGCGTGGACGTGGTGCGCGAGGGCGACAACATCACGCTCGACATGCCCGAGGCGATCACCTTCGCCTTCAACTCCAGCCGGCTCGACCAGCGCGCCTACTCCGTGCTCGACCGCGTGGCCGAAACCCTGCGCGAGTACGACCAGACGATCATCGAGGTCGCTGGCCACACCGACAGCGTCGGCAGCGAGGCCTACAACCAGCGCCTGTCCGAGCAGCGCGCCCAGGCGGTGGCCGATTACCTGATCAGCCGCGGCATCAGCGGCCAGCGCCTGATGGTGACCGGTGCCGGCGAAATGCACCCGGTGGCCAGCAACGAAACCGAGGCCGGCCGCGCCGAGAACCGCCGCGTCGAGCTCACCATCGTTCCCATCCGCCAGCAGTAAAGGCAAAAAGAAGGTTCTTCTCCCAACTGAGGGGAGAGT
>NZ_KZ679094.1 GCF_003024235.1 Arenimonas caeni
CACAGCCGGGCCACGCTCTCGGCCAGCCGGCGGGTCACCCGCGCGTGGGGATCGAGCCAGTCCAGCTGCTCCAGCCGTGGCCCGCAACGTGGGCAGGCCAAGCGCAGACGTGGCACCACCAGTTCCACCGCGTGCTCGAACAGCGGCAGGTCCCGGATCCGGCGTACGGTCTGTTCGTGGATGGCCGACACCGGCTGGTCACAGCCCGAACAAAGGCGTTCTGCCGACTCTTCAGGCATCAGCTCCAGCACGGCCCAGGACTGGCCGCCCCGATCCTCCTGACGCCAGTCCCAAACGCGATACCCCACCCAACCGCCCAGCTGGGCAATACAATCCTCGCCGGCCACGGCCGACCCCCGGTTTGTTGTCTAGACAACTACAAACTAACCGGGTCGGCCGTGCGCCACTCCCCGCACTTGGGAGAAGAACCTTTTATTTGCGGGCCCGGGACGGCCCCGATCTGAGATAATTCCCCGTCCCCCACCCGATGCCATCGCCATGCCCCGCCCCGCGCTAGTCACCACCGCCCTGCCCTACGCCAACGGCCCGCTGCACCTGGGCCACCTGGTGGGCTACATCCAGGCCGACATCTGGGTGCGCGCGCGGCGGATGGCCGGCGGCGAAGTCCATTTCGTCTGCGCCGACGACGCCCACGGCACGCCGATCATGCTGGCGGCCGAGAAGGCGGGCCTGGCGCCGGAAGCGTTCATCCGCGGCATCCAGGCCGGCCACGAGGCCGATTTCGCCGCCTTCCGCGTCGATTTCGACCACTACCACTCCACGCATTCGGACGAGAACCGCGAGCTCGCCAGCCTCATCTACACCCGCCTGCGCGACGGCAGCCACGGGCCGAAGGCGATCGCCGTGCGCTCGATCCAGCAGCTCTACGATCCCGAGCGCCGCATGTTCCTGCCCGACCGCTACATCAAGGGCGAATGCCCCAACTGCGGCGCGGCGGACCAGTACGGCGACAACTGCGAGGCCTGTGGCAAGGCCTACGCGCCGACCGACTTGAAGAACCCGCGCTCGGTGGTTTCCGGCGCCACGCCGGAGCTGCGCGACTCGGAGCATTACTTCTTCGAATTGGGCAAGTTCGAGGCCTTCCTGCGCGAATGGATGCAGGGCGAGGTGGCGCACCCGGCGGTGAAGGCCAAGCTGGCCGAGTGGCTCGAGGGCGGCCTGCGCGACTGGGACATCAGCCGCGACGCACCCTACTTCGGCTTCCCCATCCCCGACGCGCCGGGCAAGTTCTTCTACGTCTGGCTCGACGCCCCGATCGGCTACCTGGCCTCGTTCAAGGCCCTGTGCGCCAAGTCCGGCACCGACTTCGGCGCCTACACCGAGCAGGCACGCAACCCGCGCGGCGCCGAACCCACGGAAATGCACCACTTCCTGGGCAAGGACATCATCAATTTCCACGGCCTGTTCTGGCCCGCCATGCTGCATGGCGCCGGCCTGCGCGCGCCCACCGCGCTGCACGTCAACGGCTACCTGACGGTGAACGGCGCGAAGATGAGCAAGTCGCGCGGCACCTTCGTGATGGCGCGCACCTTCCTCGAGTCGGGCCTGGACCCGGAGGCGCTGCGCTACTACTTCGCCGTCAAGACCGGCGCCGGCGTCGTCGACCTCGACCTCAACCTCGAGGACTTCGTGGCGCGCGTGAACTCCGACCTGGTCGGCAAGTTCGTCAACATCGCCAGCCGCTGCGCCGGCTTCATCTCCAAGCGTTTCGACGGCCGCCTGGCCGACGCGCTGCCCGAGCCGGCGATGTACGAGCGCTTCGTCGCCGGCCTGCGCGAGGTGGCCGCCAGCTACGCCCGCGACGAATACGGCCAGGCCATGCGCCAGGTGATGGCGCTGGCCGACGAGGCCAACCGCTACATCGACGAGCGCAAGCCCTGGGTGATCGCCAAGCAGGAAGGCGCCGACGCCGAGCTGCAGGCCGTGTGCAGCCAGGGCCTGAACCTGTTCCGCGTGCTCGCCGCCGCGCTGCGGCCGGTGCTGCCGGGCACCGTGGCCCGCGCCGAGGGCTTCCTGCGCGCGCCGGTGGCGCGCTGGGAAGACGCCGCCGCGCCCCTGCTCGGCCACGCCATCGCCCCCTTCGAGCCCCTGATGACCCGCATCGACCCCAAACAGATCCAGGCCATGACCGACGCCAGCAAGGAAGACCTCAGGCCCGCCGAAGCCGCCGCCCCGAAGGCCGCGCCGGCGAAACCGGCGGAGAAGCCGGCCGCCCCCGCGCCCGCCGCCCAGCCGGGTGGTTTCATCGGCATCGACGACTTCGCCAAACTCGACCTGCGCATCGGCAAGGTGCTTGAGTGCGGCTTCGTCGAAGGCTCCGACAAGCTGCTGCGCTTCCTGCTCGACGCCGGCGAGCTCGGCCAGCGGCAGATCTTCAGCGGCATCCGCGCCAGCTACGGCGAGCCGGAGAAGCTCGTGGGCCGCAGCGTGGTGTTCATCGCCAACCTCGCGCCGCGCAAGATGCGCTTCGGCCTGAGCGAAGGCATGATCCTCTCGGCCGGCTTCGACGGCGGCGCGCTCGCCCTGCTGGGCGCCGACGACGGCGCCGCGCCGGGCATGCCCGTGCGCTGAGGAGCCGCCGATGGACGAACTCGTGCTGCTGCTGGTCGGCGCCGTGTTCGTCAACAACTTCGTGCTGGTGAAGTTCCTGGGGCTGTGCCCCTTCATGGGCGTCTCGCGCCGGCTCGACGCTGCCTACGGCATGGCCCTGGCCACCGGCTTCGTGCTCACGCTCTCGGCGGCGCTGGCCTGGTGCGTGCACCACTGGCTGCTGCTGCCGCTGGGCCTGGAGCACCTGCGCACGCTGGGCTTCATCCTGGTCATCGCCGCCGTCGTGCAGTTCACCGAGACAGTGATGAACAGGCAGAGCCCGCGCCTTTACCGGGTGCTGGGCCTGTACCTGCCCCTGATCACCACCAACTGCGCGGTACTGGGCGTGGCGCTGCTGAACGTGCAGGCCCGGCGCGGCCTGTTCGAGGCGGTGCTCTACGGTTTCGGCGCGGCGGTGGGCTTCGGCCTGGTGCTGGTGCTGTTCTCGGCCATGCGCGAGCGCCTGGAGGCCGCCAACGTCCCCGCGGCCTGGCGCGGCACGCCGATCGCGCTGGTCACGGCCGGGCTGATGTCGCTGGCCTTCATGGGCTTCACCGGCATGGTGGCGGCGTGATGCTCGCGGCGGTGCTGGTGGTGGTGGGCCTGGCCGCGGTCTTCGGCGCGGTGCTGGGTTGGGCGACGGTGCGCTTCCGGGTGCAGGCCGACCCGATGGTCGAACGCATCGACGCGCTGCTGCCGCAGACCCAGTGCGCGCAATGCGGCTACCTAGGCTGCCGGCCCTACGCCGAGGCGATCGCCCGGGGCGAGGCCGACATCAACCAGTGCCCGCCCGGCGGCGAGGCCGGCGTGCGCGCGCTGGCGGCGCTGCTGGGGCGCGAGCCCAAGCCGCTCAACCCCGACAACGGTGCCGTCAAGCCGCCGGTGGTGGCGCTGATCGTCGAGGACGACTGCATCGGCTGCACCAAGTGCATCCAGGCCTGCCCGGTGGACGCGATCATCGGCGCGCCCAAGCGCATGCACACCGTCATCGCCGGGCTGTGCACCGGCTGCGAGCTGTGCCTGCCGCCCTGCCCCGTCGACTGCATCGTGCTGGTGCCGCCGGCGCCGCGTCCGGCCGAATACCGCTGGCCGCGGCCCGCGGTTCAGAGCCGCTCGACGGTGTAACCCTCGGCGCGCAGCAGCTCGACCACGCCTTCGTCGCCCAGCAGGTGCAGGGCGCCCACGACCACCAGCGCGTCCTCGTCGTGGCCGCCCTCGTCGAGCAGCCCCTTCAGGCGATGCAGCCAGGCACGGTTGCGCTGCACGTTCACCCGCTCGTACAGCGCCGGGTACTGCTCACGCATCCGCGCGGCGGTGCCGGCGTACAGGCCGGCGCCATCGCCGGCGCGCCAGAGCGCGTGCAGTTCGCGGACGTTGCGCTCGAGTTCCTCGGGCGACTGCAGGGCTTCTTCCAGCGCCTGCACCTGCTGCGCCTCGTCCATGCCGTCGAACAGCTCGATCTGCTGCGCGCCGGTCTCCAGCCCCTCGGCCGGCTTGCCGGCCTCGGTGGCGCGGCGGCCGAAATGCCGGTCCAGGCCCAGGGTCGGGTCCAGGCCCTGCTGCCGCATCTCGGTCAGCGACACCAGCAGGCTCACGTACCAGGCCTCGAAGTCCTGCAGGCGCGCGACGTCGATGCCGCGGCGGCCACCCCAGGCCTCGAGGCTGGCCCAGGTGGCCGGCGGCAGGGTGTCCTGCAGCCGGCGCCCGTCGGCCCGGGTGGCGGCCTGGAGCATCAGCTGCCCCACCGCGGTGCCGGCCATGTCTTCGGGCGAGAGTTCGAACACCACCCGCTCGGCATCCTCGAAGGCCAGGTCGGTGCGCGGGTCGAGCGGATAGTCGGCCGGCCGCAGCAGGTGGAAGGAACCGAGCAGGTAGAGGCTGTTGTCGGCGTCGCTGACTTTCCACAGCAGCGGCTGCGGCGCTTCGGCGCGAGCACAGCCGGCGGCCAGCAGGGCCAGCAGCAGGCCGCCGGCCAGGGTCTTGATGCTCATTCGGGGTTCACTCCGGGAACGGCAGCGGCTTCTTCTCGCCCGCCTCGACCCGCAGGTCCAGCCGGTTTTCCGGCGGCGGCATCGGGCAGGTCGAGTACGGCGTGAAGGCGCAGGGTGGGTTGTAGGCACGGTTGAAGTCGAGCACCGTCAGCCCGTCGGGGCCCGCCGGCGCGGCGTAGAGCATGCGCGAGGCCGCGTAGGTTTCGTGGCCGCTGGTGCGGTCGGCGAACACGAAGAACAGCTGGCCGTCGCCCTCGTCCAGCGCCTCGAGACTGTAGGTGACCCCGTCCTTGTCGAACAGCACGCGGCCCGGGTTGGGCATCGGTTCGATCATGCCCAGCATGTTGACGATCTCCATCGTCTTGCCGGGCGGATGCGGCTCGAAGCGCGCCTGGAAGCGGAAGTCCGGGTTGATCTCGAAGTAGTCGATGCCCGGGAAGCTGGTGCGGGTGCGGGCCATGGCGTTGCGCACGCGCAGCGCGTGGCGGCCGGAGCGTTCGATCAGGATGAAGCTGGCGTCGCCGCGGTTGAAAGCGACCACGGTCGGCTTGCCCTGCGAGTCCGGCACCAGCACGACCTCGCCCTCCGCCGGCTCGCCGTCCACCAGCACCTCGGCGCCCTCGGCGATGCGCAGGCGCGCGCTGCCGTCCTTGCCGAGCGTGAGCATGCCGACCTGGTCGGGACCGAGCGACAGGCGCGTGCCGTTCTCCCTGGCCGAACCGATGAAGGTGGTGCCCGGGTTGATCCAGTGCAGGCCCACCAGCGACAGCCAGCCGTCCGGACGCAGCAGGCGCTCCTGGCGGGCCGCGCGCCAGTCGCGGATCTCGCGCTCATGGGCCTGGCGCGCCTCGCGTTCGGCGCGGGCCGCGTCCCCGGCGTCCGCGGGCGGCTCGCCGCCACAGGCGCTGATCATCATGGCCAGGGCCAGGCCCGGGATAAGCGGTGCTCGCATCAGCGTCCCCTCAGGAAAAGTCGGTCGAGTTCGGCCATGCCCAGCTGCACCCAGGTCGGCCGGCCATGGTTGCACTGGCCGCTGCGCTCGGTCGCCTCCATGTCGCGCAGCAGCGCGTTCATTTCCGGCACGGTGAGCCGGCGATTGGCGCGCACCGAGGTGTGGCAGGCCAGGGTCGAGAGCAGTTCGTTGCGGGCCTGCTCGAGGCGGCGGCTGCTGCCGTGCTCGCGCAGGTCGGCGATGACGTCCAGCGCCAGCGCGCGCGGGTCCAGGTCGGCCAGCAGCGTGGGCACCGCGCGGATGCTCAGGGCCTGCGGCCCGGCGCGGCGGATCTCGAAACCGTATTCGGCCAGGGCCTCGGCGTGCTGCTCGGCGGCATCGGCCTCGCGCTCGCTCACCGCCAGCGACACCGGCACCAGCAGCGGCTGGCTGCGGATGCCCTCGCCGTCGAGCGCGGCCTTGAGCCGCTCGTAGGTGATGCGCTCGTGCGCCGCATGCATGTCCACCAGCACCAGGCCCTGGGCGTTCTGCGCCAGCACGTACACGCCGTGCAATTGCGCCAGCGCGTAGCCCAGCGGCGGCGGCGCGTCGTCGCCCGCCGCGCCGGCTTCGTTGGCCGCCTCGCCGCTCGCGCCCGGCGCCAGCGGCGGGGCCGCCGCGGCCGATGCCTGGTAGAGCGAGGCATAGGCGGCCATGGCTTCGCGCACCGGCAGGCCCAGCCCGGACTGCTGCGGCACCCAGCCCGGGCGGGCGCCCTGCACACCGCCGGCGACACCCGCCGATGCCAGGCCCGGCGCCTCCTGGCCGGGGCTGGCGCCGAGCTGGCCGGCGCGCGTCGAAGCCAGGGCCTCGTGCAGGGTGCGGTAGATGAACTCGTGCACCAGCCGCTGCTCGCGGAAGCGCACCTCGTGCTTGGCCGGGTGCACGTTCACGTCGACCAGGCGCGGGTCGCACTCGAGGAAAAGCACGAAGGCCGGATGCCGGCCGTGGAAAAGCACGTCGGCATAGGCCTGGCGCACGGCGTGGGCGACGGTGCGGTCGCGCACCGCGCGGCCGTTGACGTAGAAATACTGCTGGTCGGCGCTCGAACGCGCGGCCGTGGGCAGGCCCACCCAGCCGCGCAGGCCCAGGCCGGCGGCGGCGTGGCTCACCTCCAGGCACTGGCGGGTGAAATCCTCGCCCAGGGCCTCGGCGACGCGGCGCAGTTGCTCCTCGCCCTGCCGCAGCGGCTTGTAGTGACGCCCCAGGCGGCCGTTGTGGCTGATGCGCAGCTCCACGCCCGGGCGCGCCAGCGCCAGCGAGCGCAGCCACTCTTCGATGTGGCCGAGCTCGGTGCGCTCGGCGCGCAGGAACTTGCGCCGCGCCGGCACGTTGAAGAACAGGTCGCGCACCTCGACCGTGGTGCCCTCGGGGTGCGGATGCGGCGCCACCTCGCCGACGCGGCCACCGTCGACCTCCAGGCGCGCGCCGTGCGGCGCGCCGCGGCTGCGGGCGCTGAGCGCGAAGCGGCTCACCGACGCGATCGAGGGCAGCGCCTCGCCGCGGAAGCCTAGCGTGCCGACCTGCTCGAGGTCCTCGATGCTTGCGATCTTGCTGGTGGCGTGGCGGGACACCGCCAGCGGCAGTTCATCGGCGGGGATGCCGGTGCCGTCGTCGCGGATGCGGATCAGGCGCACGCCGCCTTCCTCGAGCTCGATGTCCACGCGGGTGGCGCCCGCGTCGAGGGCGTTCTCCACCAGTTCCTTGACCACCGAAGCGGGACGCTCGACCACCTCGCCGGCGGCGATCTGGTTGACGAGGGTGTCGGGAAGCTGGTGGATCGGCACGTGGCGCTGGCTCGGGCGAAAACAGCCCCGATGATAGCAGCGCGGCGCGGCTTACTCGGGCAGGCTGGCCATGGCGCCGCCGGCCAGCGGGATGGTCAGGCGCTCGCCCACCTTCACGGTGTCGCCCTTGAGCCCGTTGGCGGCGCGGATGGAGTTCATCGGCACGCCGTGGCGCTGGGCGATCAGGCTCAGCGTTTCGCCGCGGCTGACCACGTGCTGGCGACTGCCGCCGAAGGTGCCCTGGCGGGCCGCGTACCAGGTGCCGGGCGGCGCCTGCACGGAGAAGTAGTTGCGCACGCCCTGCACGATCGCGCCGGCCATGCGCTTGCGGTAGGCCGGGTCGCTGAGGCGGGTTTCCTCGCCGGGGTTGGTGATGAAGCCGGTCTCGACCAGCATCGAGGGCACGTCCGGCGAACGCAGCACCACGAAGTTGGCGCGCTCGATCTGGTGCTTGTGGGTCTTGCCCATGCCCTTGAGCGCGGACAGCACTTCGCCGGCGACGTCGTCGGAAACGCGCATGGTGGCGTTCTGGGAAAGGTCGAGCAGCACCGCCGCCAGGTTCTTGTCGCGCGCGTCGAGCTCGACGCCGCCGACCAGGTCGGCGGCGTTTTCCTGGTCGGCCAGCCAGCGCGCGGCCTCGGACGAGGCGCCGCGCAGGCTCAGCACGTACACCGAGGCGCCGCTGGCGGCCTTGTTGTGCGCGGCGTCGGCATGGATGGAGATGAACAGGTCGGCCTGCGCCTCGCGCGCACGCTGGTAGCGCTCGTGCAGCGGGATGAAGACGTCGCGGTCGCGCACCAGGAAGGCCTGCATGCCCGGGTCGGCGTCGATCTGCGCGGCCAGTTCGCGCGCCATCGCCAGGGTGATGTCCTTTTCGTACTTGCGGGTCGGGCCGATCGCACCCGGGTCCTTGCCGCCGTGGCCGGCATCGATGGCGACGATGAGCTTGCGCTCGCCGCTGCCGATCACGTCCTCGATGGTGCGCGCGGGCGCGGGCTTGCCGGCGACCGCCTGGCCGCCGAGCAGCTCGACCACCAGTCGCGCCGAATCACCTTCGCGCTCGACGCGGCTGCGCGGCTGCACGGCCTGGCCCAGGTCGAGCACGACGCGCAGGTCGCCCTCGGCCGGCTTGCCGGTGCGCACGCCGGAGACCACGCCGTTGGGCGAAGGCGCGCGGAAACCGCCGGCCAGCGAACTGCCGGACAGGTCGAGCACCAGGCGGTGCGGGTTGGCGAGGGTGAAAACCTTGTAGTCCGCCGGCTTGCTCAGGTCGAGCACGGCATGGGTGGCGCCATCTTCGGCCGCGACCAGGGTGACCCCGCGCAGCTCGGCGGCATGGGCCCAAGACAGGCCCAGGAGCAGGGACAGACCCATGGCGATGGCGACAATCCGGCGCATACCACGGATTGAAGCACCGGAATTCCGGCAATGCAAGGACTTTTTCCTTAGGAATCCGTCACCTGCCGGACCTTTCTAGGATCCGGGTAAGAAGCTGCCCGCAAAAGGCCCTATTTGGCCAGGCGTTCCAGCCAGGCCGCCCCGGACGGGCTCGCCGCCTGCAGCCGGGCCAGGCGGCCCGCCCCCTGCACGGCCAGGCCGACGCGGAGATCCGGGGCAGGCAGCGCCCCGGCGCCGCGGTCGGGCCACTCGACCAGCCAGAGGCGGGCCTGGTCGGCCAGCTCGTCGAGGCCCAGGAAATCAAGCTCCCCGGCCGCGGACAGGCGGTAGAGGTCCAGGTGCACGGCCTCGCCGCCGCCGGGCAGCGGATAGCGCTCGACCAGGGTGTAGGTGGGGCTCTTGATCGCCCCGCGGACGCCCAGCTCGCGCAGCCAGGCCCGCGCCAGGCTGGACTTGCCGGCGCCCAGGTCCCCGGCCAGGTACACCACGGCGCGCCCAGGCTGGCTGGCGGCCAGCCGCGCCGCCAGGGCCTCGGTGGCGGCCGGGTCGGCAAGGAAGCGTTCGCTCAGTTCCATGCCGGGTTCGCCAGGCGGCGCAGGTGCGGGAACAGGTCGGAGGGCAGCAGGCCACGCTCGCCGTCCACGCGGGCGGCGGCGTCGCCGGCCGCGGCGTGCAGCAGGGCGCCGGCGACGGCCGCCTCGAAGGGCGGCAGGTGCTGGGCCAGCAGCGCCGCCACCACGCCCGAGAGCACGTCGCCCATGCCGCCGGTGGCCATGCCGGGATTGCCGGCGCCGATCACCACCGGCACCCGCGCCGGGGCCGCCACCACGGTGCCGGCGCCCTTGAGCACCACCACCGCCTGGTAGCGCGTGGCCAGGGCCGAGGCGGCGGCGTAGCGGTCGGCCTGCACGTCGGCGGTGGACATGCCGAGCAGGCGGCCGGCCTCGCCGGGATGCGGGGTCAGGATGGCCTGCGGCACCGGCCTCGGCGCCGCCGCGAGCAGGTTCAGGGCATCGGCGTCGAGCACCAGCGGCTTGCCGCAGGCCACCGCGGCCCCGAGCAGCGCGCGCCCCCAGGCGCCCTGCCCCAGGCCGGGGCCCACGGCCACCACGGTCGCGCGCCCGAGCAGCGGCGCCAGCGCTGCGGAGTCTTCCACGGCATGCGTCATCGCCTCGGGCCGGGCCGCCACCAGGGCGGCCACGCCGGCCGAACGCGTGGCCACGCTGGCCAGGCCGACGCCGGTGCGCAGCGCGGCCTCGGCGCACAGCCGCACCGCCCCACCCATGCCCAGCTCGCCGCCCACGCACAGCACGTGGCCGTGTTCGCCCTTGTGGGCGTTGGCATGGCGCGGCGCCAGCCAGGCCGAAAGGTCGGTGTCGCGCACGAGCCAGGCCGAGGGCGGCTCGGCCGTGGTGTCGATCGGTGGCAGGTCCAGCCGGTCCACCCGCACGTCGCCGTCGACGTCGCGGGCCATGCCGGTGTACAGGCCCTGCTTGGGCGCGATGAAGCTCAGGGTCAGCCGCGCCTCGACCACGATGCCCGGCGCGTGGCCGGTGTCCGCGTCCAGGCCCGAGGGTACGTCCAGGGCCAGCACCGGGCGGTGGCTGGCGTTGATGCGTTCGATCAGCGAACGCACGGCGTCCGAGGGCGCGCGCGCCAGGCCGATGCCGTAGATCGCGTCCACCCACACGTCGACCTCGGGCAGCATGCCGTCGAAGGATTCGACCCGGCCGCCGGCTTCGCGCCAGGCCGCCAGCGCCTTGCGGGCCGGGTCGCGGCGCGGGTGGGCGCCGGGCGGCGAGACCACGTGCACTTCGAAACCCTCGGCGCGGGCCAGCCGCGCCAGCACGTAGCCGTCACCGCCGTTGTTGCCCGGGCCGCAGGCCACGCCGATCCGCCGCGCCTGTGGCCAGGACCCGCGCAGCAGGCGCCAGGCGGCCGCGCCCGCGCGCTGCATGAGCTCCCAGGCCGGCACGCCCAGCTGCTCGATCGCACGTCGGTCCATGGCGCGCACCTGGGCGGCGCGGTAGAGCGGGAGCATGTCGGCCATGGCGGGATTCTATACTTGCGGCATGCGCGAACCGGCCGACATGAACGCCCTCGCCCGGTCGATCCGCGACTGGGGCGCCGAACTGGGCTTCCAGCAGGTCGGCATCGCCGGCATCGACCTGTCCCGGGACATGGAGCACCTGCGCGACTGGCTGGCCAGGGGCCAGCACGGGACCATGGACTACATGGCCCGCCACGGCGACAAGCGCGGCCGGCCGGAGGAACTGGTGCCGGGCACGCTCAGGGTGGTGTCGGTGCGCTTCGACTACGGCACCGGCGAGGACGCCGCCGCCTGGGCCACGCTGGCCGAGGGCGAGCGCGCCTACGTGGCGCGCTACGCGCTGGGCCGCGACTACCACAAGCTGATGCGCAACCGCCTGCAGAAACTGGCCGACCGCATCGCCGCGCAAACGGGGCCGTTCGGCTACCGGGTGTTCGTCGATTCGGCGCCGGTGCTCGAGCGGGCGCTGGCGCGCGACGCCGGCCTGGGCTGGATCGGCAAGCACACCTGCCTGATCAACAAGGACGCCGGCAGCTGGTTCTTCCTGGGCGAGATCTACACCGACCTGCCGCTGCCGGTCGACGCGCCGGCGAGCGCGCACTGCGGCACCTGCACGCGCTGCATCGAGGTCTGCCCGACCGGCGCCATCGTCGCGCCCTACCGCGTGGACGCACGCCGCTGCATCAGCTACCTGACCATCGAACTGCGCGAGTCGATCCCCGAGGAACTGCGCCCGCTGATGGGCAACCGCATCTTCGGCTGCGACGACTGCCAGCTCGCCTGCCCCTGGAACAAGTTCGCGGTGCGCCACGAGGTGCCCGACTTCGCGCCACGCAACGAACTCGACAGCGCGACCCTCGCCGAACTGTTCGCCTGGGAAGAAGACGAGTTCCTGCGCCGAACCGAAGGCTCGGCGATCCGCCGCACCGGCCACGCCGGCTGGCTGCGCAACATCGCCGTCGCCCTCGGCAACGCGCCGACCACGCCCGCCGTGCTCGCCGCCCTCGCCTCGCGCCGCGAACACCCCGACCCCATGGTCCGCGAACACGTCGCCTGGGCCCTTGCCCGCCACGAATAAGGCAGGGTCGCGTTTCAGCGGCGGGCAAGGATCTCGGTGACCAGTGCGCGGGTGACCGGGTCGGCGATGTCGTCGGCGCTGCCCCGGCCCGAGAGCACCGGCAACAGGCCGCTGGCCAGGCGCTTGCCCAGCTCCACGCCCCACTGGTCGAAGGCGTTGATGCCCCAGACCACCGACAGCGCGTAGACGCTGTGTTCGTACAGCGCGAGCAGGCTGCCCAGCGAGCGCGGCGTCAGTTCGTCGAGCAGCAGCATGGTGTTCGGGCGGCCGCCGTCGTAGTGCCTCTGCGGTGCATCGCCCGGGCTGCCGTTGGCCAGGGCCTCGGCCTGCGCCAGCAGGTTGGCCAGCACCACGTCGTGGCTACCCGGGTAGCCGTGGGCCGGCCTGACCACGCCGATGAAATCCGCCGGCACCAGGTCGCTGCCCTGGTGCAGGGCCTGGAAGAAGCTGTGCTGGCTGGAGGTGCCGGTGGCGCCCCAGAGCACCGGCACCGTCGGCACCGGCGAGGCGGTGTCGTCGCTGCGCACGGTCTTGCCCAGGCTTTCCATCACCAGCTGCTGCAGGTAATCGGGCAGCAGGTCCAGGCGTTCGTCGTACGGCATCACGGCGTGCGTGCCCAGGCCGAGCACGTCGCGGTTCCAGGCCATGGTCAGCGCGTGCCAGGCCGCGAGGTTGCGCCCGGGCGGCGACTCGAGCACGTGCCGGTCCATCTCGGCGGCGCCGGCCAGCAGCTCGTCGAAATTGGCCATGCCCAGCGCCAGCGCGATGCACAGCCCCACCGGCGACCACAGCGAGAACCGGCCGCCGACCCAGTCCCACATCGGCAGCACCTGCGACCCGGGCACGCCGAAGGCCACCGCCTTGTCGACCGCCGCCGTGACCGCATAGAGCCGCCCGCGCCCGGCCAGCCAGTCCTTGAGGATGCTGCCGTTGAGCAGTGTCTCCTGGGTGCCGAAACTCTTGGAGACCAGCAGCACCGCGGTGCGTTCCGGGTCCAGGTGCGGCAGCAGGCGCTGCACGCCGCTGGCGTCGGCGTTGAACAGGAAGTGGGTGCGGAAGCGGCCGCGGTCGAACTCGGCCAGCGACTGCACGGCCAGCCGCGGCCCGAGGTCGGAGCCGCCGATGCCGATGTTGACGATGTCGGTGATGCCGGACTGCTCGAGCCCGGCCACGAGTCTGGCCATCCGCTCCCGCGCCGCCAGCGCCTCCGCGCGCGCGGCGGCCGCCACCGCGCCCTGCCCGAGGTCGGAGCGCAGCGCGGTGTGCAGGGCCGGCCGGCCCTCCGAGACATTCACGGTCTCGCCGTCGAACAGGCGCCGGAACGCGGCCGGCAGCGGCGCGGCGAGCGCGAACAGGGCCTCGCGCGCGGCGCGGTCGTAGCGCTGGCGCGCGAAGCAGGCATGCAGGGACCCCATGCGCAGCCCGAAGTCGCGGCCCCGGGCGGGGTCGTCGGCCATCAGCCGGGCCAGCGGCCGGTCGGCAAGGCGCGCGGCATGGGCGCGCAGCAGGGACCAGGTTTCGCTGTCGGCGGGGATCGGGGGGCGGGCCATGCCCGGAGTCTAACCGAGCCTTGTTTCAGTCCGGCATCAGACGTTTTCGAACTCGAGGTTGTCGATCAGCCGGGTGCGGCCCAGGCGGGCGGCGATCAGCGCCAGCTGGCCGGGCTCGCCGGCGCTGCGCGGGCGCGAGAGATCGGTGCGGCGGATCTCGGCGTAGTCGACGCCGAAGCCGGCGGCCTCGAGCCGCGACCGCGCCTGGTCCTCGATGCCCTGCAGCGGCAGCCCCTGGCGCGCGGCGTCGCGCATGAACAGCAGGGTCTGGTGGATGCGCGTGGCGGTCTGGCGCTCGTCGCCCTGCAGGTACTGGTTGCGCGAACTCATGGCCAGGCCGTCGGGCTCGCGCAGCGTGGGCGCCGGCACGATCTCGACCGGGAAGCTCATCTCGCGCGCCATGTAGCGGATCACCTGCAGCTGCTGGTAGTCCTTGCGCCCGAACACGGCCAGGTCGGGCTGGACCATGTTGAACATGCGCGCGACCACCTGCGCCACGCCGTTGAAATGGCCAGGCCGGTGCGCGCCGCAGAGGATGTCGGTGATGCCGGGCACGTGCATCTGCACGCAGCCGATGGTGCCGAACGGGTACATCTGCTCGACCGAGGGCAGGAACAGGGCGTCGCAGTGGTTCTCGGCCAGGCCGTTGATGTCCGACTCAGGCGTGCGCGGGTAGCGCGCATAGTCCTCGTTGGGACCGAACTGGGTGGGATTGACAAAGATGCTGGCCACCACCTTGTCGGCGTGCTTGCGCGCCAGTTCGACCAGGGCGAAGTGGCCGGCATGCAGGTTGCCCATGGTGGGCACGAAGCCGATGCTGGCGCCCTCGCGGCGCCACTGCCGGAGCTGGGCCCGCAGCGCGGCGAGGGTATGGTGGGTCTGCATCACTCGTATCCGTGTTCGGGGCCGGGGAAGCTGCCGTTGCGCACCGCGTCGGCATAGGCGCGCAGCGCGCCCCCGATCGAGCCGCCCTCGGCCAGGAAGTCCTTGACGAAGCGCGGGCGGCGGTGGCCGCTGTTCATGCCCAGCAGGTCGTGCAGCACCAGGATCTGGCCGCTGCAGCCGGGGCCGGCGCCGATGCCGATGGTGGGGATGTCGATGGCGGCGGTGATGCGTTCGGCCAGCGCCGAGGGCACGCATTCGAGCACCAGCAGGTCGGCGCCCGCGTCGGCGACGGCGCGGGCGTCGGCCAGCAGGCGCTCGGCGGCCGCCTGCTCGCGGCCCTGCACCTTGTAGCCGCCCAGGCGCAGCACCGACTGCGGGGTCAGGCCCAGGTGGGCGCAGACCGGGATTTCGCGCTCGGCCAGGAAACGGATGACCTCGAGCTTGGGGCCGGCGCCTTCGAGCTTGACCATCGCCGCGCCCGCCTGCAGGAAGCGGGTGGAGGCGTCGAGCGCGCGCTCGGGCGTGGCGTCGGCCTGGAACGGCAGGTCGGCGACCAGCAGCACCGACGAGAGGCCGCGCGCGACGCAGGCCACGTGATAGGCGATGTCGTCCACCGTCACCGGCAGGGTGCTGTCGTGGCCCTGGCAGACCATGCCCAGCGAGTCCCCGACCAGCACCAGGTCCAGGCCGGCGGCGTCGACGGAGCGGGCGAAGCCGGCGTCGTAGGCGGTCACCGAGACGATGCGCCGGCCCTCGGCCTTCATCTGGCGCAGGCCCGGCACCGTCAAACGCGGGCGTTTGGCGGTCTTGGATTCATTGGCGTACATGGCGGTTTCCGGCGGAGAGTGGGCCTAAGGTATCGCCTCGATGCCCGCGGCATCCACCGCCGCGAGCAGGTCGGCCACCCTGCCCCGCCCCGGCACGACCAGGTCGGGGGCGATTTCGGCCAGCGGGACGAGCACGAAGGCGCGCTCGTGCAGGCGCGGGTGCGGCAAGCTCAGGCCGGGCTCCTCGAGCACGGCATCGCCGCAGGCGAGCAGGTCGAGGTCGAGCGTGCGCGGGCCCCATCGCGGCGTGTCCTCGGCGCGGACCCGGCCGAAGCGCTGTTCGGTCGCGAGCAGCACGCCGAGCAACTCCCCGGGCGGGAGCGTGGTCTGCAGCGCGGCGACGCCGTTGATGAAGTCCGGCTGCTCGGTGCAGCCCCAGGCCGGCGTGCGGTAGAAGCCCGAGCGCGACAGCACGCGGATGCCGGGCACGGCGTCCAGGGCCGCCAGCGCCCGGTCGACCGCAGTGCGCACGTCGCCGACGTTGCCGCCGAAGGCCACCCAGGCCGTTTCGGGTTTCACCCGGTGGCGTCCCCGCCATCGCGCGGCTTGCGGCGACGGCGGCGGCGGCGCGGCGCGCGCGAAGCGGCCTCGCCATCCTCGCCCGGCTCCTCGCCGGCTTCGTCCCCCGCCTCGCGGCGCGGCGACTTCTGGGCCAGCCGGCCGGCCAGCTCCTCGGGCGCCTGGTTCTGCGCCTCGCGCCAGAAGGCCAGGTCCTCGGCGACCTCCGGCGCGGCGCTGGCGCGCAGCTCGAGGAAGTCGAAGGCGGCGCGGAAGCGCGGGTGCGCCAGCAGGCGGAACACGCGCTTGCGGATGCGCTGGCCGAAGCGCGGCTGCAGCAGCCAGATCTCCTGCATCGGCAGCGAGAACCGGCGCGGCAGCGCGATGCGCTGGGCCTGGTGCAGGGTGACGCGGTCGGCCGCACGCTGCTGCGCCACCAGCGGATCCACGCCCTGCTTCTGCAGCACGGCCAGGTCGCGGCAGTAGGCCGGCCACAGCAGCGCGGCGAACAGGAAGGCCGGCGTCACCGGCTTGTCGGCGGCGATGCGGGCATCGGTATTGCGCAGGGCCTGCACCACCATCGCGCGCAGCGCGCCGCTGCGGTTGGTGGCCAGCGCCTTGGCAGTCTCCGGGAACAGCGCCGCCAGCAGGCCCAGCTGCTCAAGCTTGAGGAAGCTCTTTTCGGCGTGGCCGGCCAGGAACATCTTCAGGCACTCGTCGAACAGCCGCGCCGGCGGCGCCGCCGACAGCAGGTCGGCCATCCCGGGGATCGGGTCGGCCGCCTCGGGCGCGATCTCGAAGTCGAGCTTGGCGGCCAGGCGCGCCGCGCGCAGCATGCGCACCGGATCCTCGCGATAGCGTTCGATCGGGTCGCCGATCAGGCGCAGCACGCGATTGCGCACGTCGTCGTAACCGCCGACGTAGTCGCGCACGGAAAAATCCTCGACGGTGTAGTACAGCGCGTTGGCGGTGAAGTCGCGCCGGACCGCGTCGTCCTCGATGCTGCCGTAGACGTTGTCGCGCAGCAGCCGGCCGTCGTCGCCGGTCTCGCGGTCGTCGCTGTCGTCGGCGCTGTTGGCGCGGAAGGTGGCGACCTCGATGATCTCGCGGCCGAAGACCACGTGCGCCAGACGGAACCGCCGGCCGATCAGCCGGCAGTTGCGGAACAGCGCCTTGACCTGCTCGGGCGTGGCGTCGGTGGCCACGTCGAAGTCCTTGGGGTGGCCGCCGATCAGCAGGTCGCGCACGGCGCCGCCCACCAAGTAGCCGTTGAAGCCGCCGTCGCGCAGGCGGTAAAGGACCCGCAGCGCGTTCGGGCTGATGTCCTTGCGGGAGATGCCGTGTTCGGCGCGCGGCACGACGAGGGGCTGGCTGGGGTTGCTGATGGCGTTTTCCGTCATGGGCTCGGGACGGCGCAGTCGGCCTGCGCGGCGTGGGGCCGGAGGGCGGGCCGGTGGCCTTCCCGTGGGCGATCAAGCCGGCTATACTAGCGCCCGCTTCACCGCTTCGCCATCCGCGCTCCCTTCGTCTAGTGGCCTAGGACACGGCCCTCTCAAGGCTGGAACAGGGGTTCGAGTCCCCTAGGGAGCGCCATCTTCAGAAGGCCCGGCCAACGCCGGGCCTTCGCTTTTCCGGCGCCCGGGTTCGTTCCCGCCACTGCCGCGGCTGGGCTGGGAGGCGCGGCGCCGGTAGAATCCGCGGCAGGCAAGCCAACCGGAAGTCCCCCATGCCCTTCGTCGTCACCGAGAACTGCATCCGCTGCAAGTACACCGATTGCGTCGAGGTGTGCCCGGTCGACTGTTTCCACGAAGGCCCCAACTTCCTGGTCATCGACCCCGAGGAGTGCATCGACTGCACCCTGTGCGAACCCGAGTGCCCGGCCAAGGCCATCTATCCCGAGGAC
Source organism: Arenimonas caeni (assembly GCF_003024235.1). Taxonomy (GTDB): domain Bacteria; phylum Pseudomonadota; class Gammaproteobacteria; order Xanthomonadales; family Xanthomonadaceae; genus Arenimonas; species Arenimonas caeni. The sequence continues at coordinate 17,569 of NZ_KZ679094.1, forward strand.
GACGTGCCCGCCGGCCAGGAGGGCTACATCGCCCTCAACGCCGAGCTGTCGAAGGAGTGGCCGGTGATCACGACCCGCAAGGATCCCCTGCCCGACGCCGCCGACTGGGACGGCAAGACCGGCAAGCTGCCCGAACTCAAGCGCTGAGCCCCTCAGGGTCCGGCCGGAAAACAGAAGGGGCGCCCGATGGGCGCCCCTTCTTTTTCGTGGCTGGTGCCTCGCGGCGCGGAGCCGGCGCGGCCTTTCGCCGCCTCAGCCCAGCCGGGCCTTGAGGATGGCCAGCAGCTCGGTCGCCACGCCGCTGCGGATCGGCTGGCCGTCCTGGCCCAGGGCCACGACGCGGGTCTGGCCGCCCAGGTCTTCGGCGCGCAGCAGCATCGACACGCCCTTGTAGCTGACCTCGTAGCTATTGAGCAGCTGCGCGCGGTTGGCGACGCTCACGCCCTCGATCTTGTCCAGGGCGATGCCGATGCGGCGCCAGCTGCTGGCGGCCGAATCGGCCAGCACGAACGAGTCGATGCCCGCCACGGACGTCGGGGCCGGCGCCGCGTCGGCCGAGGGCACGGCGGTCGGCACGGGACCGCCGGCCGGAGCGTCGGGGATCACCACGGCGCCTGCGGTCGAGGGCATGTCCAGGCCCGGCGGCACCTCCAGCGGCTGGTTCTGGCGGCTGCCCTGGTAGGTGGCCTCGTTGCCCCACTTGCTGCGGACCCAGCTGCAGCCACTGGCGGCGATCACGGACAGGGCCAGCGCGGTGACCAGCAGCGGGCGGAGGGAAAGCTTCGGGGCGGTCATGCGGTGTCTCCTCGGGAGCCCGGCGCGCGGCGCGGGGCAGGATGGGGTCGGGTCGGCAAGGTTACTTCAGTTCGGATTCGAGCTGCTGGCACAGCGCCGCCATGTCGTCGGCGGCGGCCGCATGCGCGGCCGACAGCGGCAGCAGCGGCAGCCTCAGGCCCTGGCCGATGCCCTGGCGGGCCAGCAGGGCCTTGACCGGGATCGGGTTGGGCTCGACGCCCAGGAAGTCGTACAGCCCGGCCAGCCGCGCGTCGAGCGCATGTGCCGCCCCGGCTTCGCCGGCCCGGGCCAGGGCGCAGAGCCGGGCGAAAGCGCGCGGCACCACGTTCGAGGCCACGGAAATGACGCCGGCGGCGCCGCCGAGCACGGCCCGCACGAAGGTCGGGTCGTCGCCGCTGAGCAGGGCGAAATCAGGGCCCGCCAGCGGGTACAGCGCCTCCCAGCGGGCTTCGTCGCCCCGGGCTTCCTTCAGGCCGATGATGTTCGGGTCGCCGCGCAGCCGCGCAACGACCTCGGGCGACATGTCGCAACCGGTGCGGCCGGGCACGTTGTACAGCACCACCGGCAGGCCGCCCTGCGCCGCCACCGCGGTGTAGTGTGCGACCAGGCCGTCGGGCGTGGGCCGCACGTAGGGCGGCGTGACCACCAGCGCGGCGTCGGCGCCGTGCTCGCGGGCGAAGCGCGTCTGGGCGATCGTCTTGGCGGTGTTCGACAGGCCGGTGCCGGCCAGCACCGGGATGCGCCCGCCGGCACGCGCGACGGCGGCCTGCAGCAGCGCTGCGTACTCGGCGTCGGTGAGCGCGGCGGCCTCGCCGGTGGAGCCGGCGACGACGATGGCGGAGGTGCCGGCTTCGAGCTGGCCGTCGACAAGGCGCGCCCAGGACTCGAAGTCGGGTTCGCCGGCGGCCGTGAACGGCGTCGCCAGCGCGGTGATGCTGCCGGAAAGATGCAAAATGAGGGCCTTGCGATGTTTGCCGCTGATCTTACTTGCGGCCGGAAAGCGGCGGCAAGTATGCTGGCCCCGACTGAACCGCGCGCCCGCCGCGCCTGCACGGACCCCCGCTTTGACCGACCCCGCCGCGCGCCCGACCGCCAACGAGAACCACCTGCTGATCAGCGCCTACACCACGCATCCGCAGTCTCCCCTGCTGGCCGTCACCCGGCGTATTTCCGACAGCGGCTGCAACCTGGTCGACGCCCGCCTGAGCACGGTCGGCCGCGACGTCTCGGTGACGGCGCTGGCGGTGGGCTCCTGGGACGCGGTCGCCAAGCTCGAGGCCATGCTGGGCCGGCTCGAGCGCGAGGACGGCTACAAGCTGGTCTGGTACCGCACCGGCCCCAAGGCCCTGCAGTCGAACCTGCTGCCCTACATCGTCGAGGTGGTGGCGGCCGACAAACCCGGCATCCTGTTCCAGCTCGCCGACTTCTTCGACCGCCAGGGCATCACGGTCGAAAGCCTGCACAGCTCGCGCTACCGCGCCATGCAGACCGGCGCCGACATGTTCTCGGCCCAGGTCACCATCGGCATCCCGGCAAACATGCACATCGCCGCGCTGCGCGACGACTTCCTCGAGTTCTGCGACCACCTGAACCTCGACGCGATCATGGATCCGATGAAGTTCTGACAAGACGATGACCGAACCCGGCAAGAAGATTCCCGACCTCCCGCTGCAGCTCGGCAGCGGCAAGACCGCCAGGCTCTCCGACTACCGCGGCAAGTGGCTGGTGCTGTACTTCTATCCCAAGGACTCCACCCCGGGCTGCACCACCGAGGGCAACGACTTCAACGCCCTGCTCACGACGTTCCGCCGCGCCGGCGCCGAGGTGCTGGGCGTGTCGCGCGATTCGGTGAAGTCGCACGCGAATTTCTGCGAAAAACAGGGCTTCCGCTTCGACCTGGTGTCCGACGCCGACGAAGCCCTGTGCCGAGCCTTCGACGTGATCAAAGAGAAGAACATGTACGGCCGCACGGTGCTGGGCATCGAGCGCAGCACATTCCTGCTCGACCCGCAGGGCCGGGTGGCCGACGAGTGGCGCAAGGTCAAGGTTGCCGGCCACGCCGAAGCGGTGTACGAATCGCTCAAGACGCACCAGCAGGCCGCCAAGGCAAAGTGACCTCCCTTCCGAACATGCCCACCGCCGACTCGCCCCGCGAGCCTCGGCGGCGCCGTCCTTTCCGGGGTGAAAACCCCTAGCCCGAGAAGCCCATGACCCGATCCAAGCGCATCTACGTCCTGGACACCAACGTGCTGATGCACGACCCCACGGCCCTGTTCAAGTTCGAGGAGCACGACGTCTTCATCCCGATGATGGTCCTGGAGGAGCTGGACAACGGCAAGAAGGGCCACTCGGAATCCAGCCGCAACGCGCGCCAGGTCAGCCGCTTCCTCAACGAGATCATCGAGGCGCACGGCAGCGACAGCATCGAACAGGGCGTGAAGCTGGTGCGGCCGCAGGGCCTGCAGCTGCGCTCCTCGGAATCGGCCGGGCGGCTGCTGTTCCAGGTCCGGCCGGTGGAGGTGGGCAAGCGCTTCGGCCTGGTGCTGCCCGACAACCAGATCCTGGGCTCGATCCTGCAGCTGATCGAGGACAACCCGGGCGTGCCGGTGGTGCTGGTGTCCAAGGACATCAACCTGCGCATCAAGGCCTCGATCTCGGGCGTGAAGTCGGAGGACTACGAGAACGACCGCGCGATCGACGACTTCAACCTGCTCTTCACCGGCGCCACCGAGCTGCCCGGCGACTTCTGGGAGCGCCACGAGGGCAGCCTGCGCAGCTGGACCGACCGCGGCCGCACCTTCTACGAGGTCGCGCGCCGGGAGGACGACGGCTGGTATCCCAACCAGTTCCTCTACATGCCCGGCGAGGACGAGGTGGAGATGAAGGTCGCGCGCCTCGACGAGCGCAAGGCGGTGCTGCAGATCGTCGACGACTTCCGCAACCCGCAGCACCAGATCTGGGGCATCAACGCGCGCAACCGCGAGCAGAACTTCGCCTTCAACGCGCTGATGGACCCGGAGATCGACTTCGTCACCCTGCTCGGCACCGCCGGCACCGGGAAGACCCTGCTGGCCCTGGCCGCGGGCCTGACCCAGACCATGGACGTGCAGCGCTACCGCGAGATCATCATGACCCGCGCCACGGTGAGCGTCGGCGAGGACATCGGCTTCCTGCCCGGCACCGAGGAAGAAAAGATGACGCCCTGGATGGGCGCGCTCACCGACAACCTCGAGGTGCTCACCCACACCGAGGACCACGGCAACTGGGGCCGCGGCGCCACCAACGAACTGCTGGCCAGCCGGATCAAGATCCGCTCGATGAACTTCATGCGCGGCCGCACCTTCCTCAACCGCTGGGTCATCGTCGACGAGGCGCAGAACCTCACGCCCAAGCAGATGAAGACCCTGGTCACCCGCGCCGGCCCGGGCACCAAGATCATCTGCATGGGCAACGTCGAGCAGATCGACACGCCCTACCTCACCGAGACCACGTCGGGCCTGACCTACGCCGTGGACCGCTTCAAGAACTGGAACCACAGCGCCCACATCACCCTGCGCCGCGGCGAGCGTTCGCGCCTGGCCGACTACGCCTCGGAAGTACTGTGAGCACCGGCAGCCGCCCCGTCTGCGCCCTCACCATCGCCGGTTCCGATTCCGGCGGTGGCGCGGGCATCCAGGCCGACCTCAAGACCTTCGCCGCGCACGGCGTGCATGGCCTGAGCGCGCTGGCCGCGCTCACCGCCCAGCACACCCGCGCGGTGACGGCCGTGCACGTGCCGCCGGTGGATTTCCTGCGCGCGCAGATCGATGCCTGCTTCGCCGACTTCGAGATCGGCGCGGTGAAGATCGGCATGCTCGCCAACGCGCGGGTGATCCGCGCGGTCGCCGAGGCGCTGGAGGCGCACCGGCCGCGCGCGGTGGTGCTCGACCCGGTGATGGTGGCCACCTCCGGCGCCAAGCTGCTGGCCGACGAAGCCCTGGACGCGCTGCGTTCGCGGCTGTTGCCGCTGGCCACGGTGGTCACGCCCAACATCCCGGAGGCCGAACTGCTGCTCGGCCACCCGATCGCCGACGAGGAAGCGGCCGAAGCGGCGCTGGTGGAACTGCTGGCGCTCGACGCCGGCGCGGTGCTGCTCAAGGGTGGCCACCTGCCCGGCCACGGCGACATGGTCGACCGCTTCGACGATGGCCAGGCCCTGATCGAGTTCGTGAACCCGCGCCTGGACGTCGAAGGCCATGGCACCGGCTGCACCCTGGCCTCCGCCATCGCCGCCAACCTGTGCCGGGGCATGCCCCTGCGCGAAGCCTGTTCGGCCGCGACCCACTACGTGCACGGCGCGCTCAAGCATGGTTATGCGCCCGGCCGGGGCCCGGTCCGGGTGCTGGCGCACTTCTGGCAGCGCGGACAAGAATGATGTTTCATATATCTCTAACGATGTCCTGAACTTGCAAACTGATACCTGAAGGGGTTAAATACACCCGGTTCCCTTCGGAGTCCCGCATGATCAGCGCCGCCCAGCTCCGGGCCGCCCGGGCCCTTCTCGGCCTCGACCAGCGCCGCCTGGCCGAGCTCGCCGGCGTGTCCCTGCCCACCGTGCAACGCATGGAAGCCAGCGCCGGCAACGTGCGCGGCAAGGTCGACACCCTCACCCGCATCGTCGAAGCCCTGGACGCCGCCGGCGTCGAGCTGATCGGCCACGGCCAGCCCAGCCAGGGCCTGGGCCGCGGCGTACGCCTGAAGGAGCCCACCCCATGAGCCTGCGCGAGTTCTTCGCCAGTCGATTCCACCCGAAGCTGCTGACGGTGCTCTCCGAGGGCTACCGCCTGTCCGACCTGCGCGCCGACTCGGTCGCCGGCCTGACCGTCGCCATCGTCGCCCTGCCCCTGGCCATGGCCCTGGCGGTGGCCAGCGGCGCCGACCCGGCCACCGGCCTGCTCACCGCCATCGTCGCCGGCTTCCTGATCTCCGCGCTCGGCGGCTCGCGCGTGCAGGTCGGCGGCCCCACCGGCGCCTTCATCCCGGTCATCTACGCCATCATCGCCAGCCACGGTTACGACGGCCTGGTCATCGCCACCCTGATGGCCGGCGCGATCCTCGTGGTCGCCGGCCTGCTCAAGGTCGGCACGCTGATGAAGTACCTGCCGCAGCCGCTGATCACCGGCTTCACCGCGGGCATCGCCGTCATCATCTTCGCCAGCCAGCTCAAGGACCTGCTGGGCCTGCAGGTGGAGGACGTGCCGGCGGACTTCCTGCCCAAGCTGGCCGTGCTCTACGACCACATCGGCAGCTTCAACGGCTGGGCGCTGGGCCTGGCCCTGGCCTGCGTGCTGCTGATCGTCGGGCTGCGCCGGCTGGCGCCGAGCGCACCCGGCTTCCTGGTGGCGGTGGTCGCGGCCTCGGCCGCGGTGACGGTGTTCGGGCTGCCCGTCGAGACCATCGGCAGCCGCTTCGGCGGCGTGCCCTCGACCCTGCCCGCGCCCTCGCTGCCGGCGCTGGACCTGGCGCGCTGCATCGCGCTGTTGCCGGCCGCGCTGACCATCGCCTTCCTGGCCGGCATCGAGTCGCTGCTCTCGGCGGTGGTCGCCGACGGCATGACCGGCCGGCGCCACCGCTCGAACACCGAGCTGATCGGCCAGGGCATCGCCAACGGCGCCTCCGCCCTGTTCGGCGGCCTGCCGGCCACCGGCGCCATCGCCCGCACCGCCACCAACATCCGCGCCGGCGGCCGCACCCCCGTCGCGGGCATGCTGCACGCCGGCTTCCTGCTGGCCTTCGTGCTGCTGGCCTCCGACCTGGCCAGCTACGTGCCGCTGCCGGCGCTGGCCGGCCTGCTGGTGGTGGTGGCCTGGAACATGAGCGAGCACGGCCACTTCCGCCGCACCCTGCGCTCGGCGCCGCGCGGCGACAAGCTGGTGCTGCTGCTGACCTTCGGCCTGACGGTGTTCGTGGACCTGACCCTGGCCATCGAAGTCGGCATGGTGGTGGCCGCCTTCTCCTTCATGTACCGCATGGCGGGCATGGTCGAGGTGAGCGCCGGCGTGCAGCTGATCGAAGACGACAACGGCGAGGAAACCAACTCGGACGCGGACGCCGCCCAGCGCGAACAGCTGCCGCCGGGCGTCGAGGTCTACCAGATCCGCGGCCCGCTGTTCTTCGGCGCCGCCAACCGCGTCGACCAGCTGCTCGACCAGCTGTTCACCCGGCCGCGCGTGTTCATCCTGCGCATGCGGCTGGTGCCGCTGGTGGACGCCAGCGGCGTGCATTCGCTGGCCACGCTGGCCGAGCGCTGCAAGCGCCAGGGCATCGTGCTGGTGATCTCCGGCCTGCAGCCGCAGCCGCTGGCCGTGGCCCGGCGCATGGGCCTGTCCGAGCGCCCGGGCGAGCTGCACTTCGCGCCGGACTTCCCGGCGGCATTGCGCCTGGCCGCCACCCTGTCGGGTGACGACCTGGTCCGGGACATCGCCGGGGTCTGAACGGGCTGGCCGCGGCGCCCCGCGCTCCGGTAGCATCCATGGCTGCGAATCCAGCCACCGGAGCCACCATGCGCAGCGGCAATCCCGCCCTGAACCAGAACACCTTCCTCGACGTCGGCAGCGGCCAGGTCGTTTCCCGCGATCCCGGGCAGGTGATGACGCTCAACGGCACGGTCAACAAGACCGGCCTGCTGCTGCTGATGTGCGTGGCCACCGCCGCCTACACCTGGAACCTCTACACCGGCCCCGAGTCGATGGGCATGCTGATGCCCTACCTGCTGGTGGGCGGCATCGGCGGCTTCATCGTCGCCCTCGTCACCGTGTTCAAGAAGCAGTGGGCGCCGATCACCGCGCCGCTGTACGCCCTGCTCGAGGGCCTGTTCCTGGGCGGCATCTCGGTGTTCTTCGAGGCACAGTTCCCGGGCATCGTCATGCAGGCCGTGATGCTCACGCTCGGCGTGCTGGCGGCGCTGCTGATGGCCTACAAGTCGGGCCTGATCAGGGCCACCGAGAACTTCAAGCTCGGCGTGGTCGCGGCCACCGGCGGCATCGCCCTGCTCTACCTGGTCAACCTCGGCCTGCGCCTGTTCGGCTTCGACGGCTTCGGCTTCATCCACGAGTCGAGCGCGATGGGCATCGCCTTCAGCGTCTTCGTGGTGATCATCGCCGCCCTGAACCTGGTGCTGGACTTCGACTTCATCGAGTCCGGCGCCGAGGCCGGCGCGCCCAAGTACATGGAGTGGTACGGCGCCTTCGGCCTGGTGGTCACCCTGATCTGGCTGTACCTGGAGATCCTGCGCCTGCTGGCCAAGCTGCAGTCGCGCGACTGAGCCCGGCCGTTCCTTGCCTGGGAGGGCCGGCCTCGCCGGCCCTTTTCCTTTTTGCGAACCCGACGATGGACCTGGCGCTTTTCGACTTCGACGGCACGCTGACCACGGCCGAAACCTTCCCGCGCTTCCTGCGCGACTTCGTGCCGGCCGACAGGCAGCGCGCCGCACGCTGGACGCTGGCGCCGCTGGTGGCGGGTTACCGGCTCGGCCTGGTGCCGGGCACGCGGATCCGCGCCGAGGCGGTGCGCCGCGGCCTGGCCGGCACGGACGCGGCGGCCTTCGAAGACGCCGCCCGCGACTGGGCCGCGCGCGAGTTGCCGGGCCTGATGCGCCCGCAGGCGCTGGCGCGGCTGCGCGCCCATCGCGAGCGCGGCGACAGCGTCATGCTGGTCTCGGGCAACTTCGAGGTGCTGCTGCAGGCCTTCGCCGCCCGCGAGGGCGCCGTGGCCCTGGGCTCAAGGCTCGAATCGGTCGACGGGCGGCTGACCGGCCGTTACGCCGGCCCGCAGTGCGTGCTCGAGGAAAAGGTCGCGCGGGTGCGCGCCGAGGTCGAGCTCTCGCGCTTCCACCGCATCCACGCCTATGGCGACACCCGCGAGGACCGGCCGATGCTGCTGCTCGCCGACGTCGCCCACTACCTGCCGCGCGGCTGGCCGGCCACGCTCGACCCCACGCACATCGGCTGAGGCCGGCAACGAAAAAGGCGCCCCGGAGGGCGCCTTTTCCATTCCGGCCGGGCCGCTGGCTCAGCCGCGGGCGCGGGCGGCGATGGCCTGGGCGAAGGACTGGGTGGTGCCGGTGCCGCCGAGGTCCGGCGTCAGGTTGTCCTTGGCCGCCATGGTGTCGATGATGGCCTGGCGCAGGCGCGCCGCCTCGGCGACCTTGCCGATGTGCTCGAGCATCTGCACCGCGCCCAGCAGCAGGGCCACCGGGTTGGCGATGCCCTTGCCGGCGATGTCCGGGGCCGAACCGTGCACGGCCTCGAAGATCGCCGCCTCGGTGCCGATGTTCGCGCCCGGGGCCAGGCCCAGGCCGCCCACCAGGCCGGCGCACAGGTCGGAGATGATGTCGCCGAACAGGTTGGTGGTGACGATCACGTCGAACTGCTCGGGGCGCATCACCAGCTGCATGCAGGTGTTGTCCACGATCATCTCGTTGCACTCGATGTCCGGGTACTGCTGGGCCACCTCGCGCGCCACCTTCAGGAACAGGCCCGAAGTGGACTTGAGGATGTTGGCCTTGTGCACGATCGTGACCTTCTTGCGGCCCACGCGGCGGGCCAGGTCGAAGGCGTAGCGCACGATGCGCTCGGAGCCGCGGCGGGTGATCTTCTGCGTGAGCGTGGCGGTCTCGCCGTCGGCGGTGAGGTTCTGGCCCTCGCCGATGTAGGCGCCCTCGGTGTTCTCGCGCACCGTGATCAGGTCGATGTTCTCGTAGCGCGACTTGGTGTTCGGGAAGCTGATCGCCGGACGCACGTTGGCGTAGAGGTCGAAGCGCTTGCGCAGCTCGACGTTGATCGACGAGAAGCCCTCGCCCACCGGCGTGGTCAGCGGGCTCTTGAGCGCGACGCGGTGCTTGCGGATCGCGTCGAGGGTGGCGGCGGGGAGCAGTTCGCCCTGCTTTTCGTAGGCGGCCAGGCCGGCTTCGACGAAGTCGTAGGACAGGCCCAGGTCGAGGGCATCGAGCACCTGCAGGGTGGCGTCCATGATCTCCGGGCCGATGCCGTCGCCACGGATCACCGCGATGGTCTGGGTCATAAAATCCTTTTGATGCAACAGGTTAGGGCAGCCGGGCGGCCGCCGAAGGCGCAATATTATGCCTCAAATGCCGGGTTCCCGCTCCAGCGGACCTTGGTCGGGGGCGGGTTGGCCGGGCCCGGGGGCCCTCCTGAAGGACCCATGGGAAGGCCCGACAGCCTCAGTGGCCGTGGCCCGCCGGCTCCGGCGAAGGCGCGGCCTCGCCGGCTTCCAGCTGGTCCAGGAAATCCACCGCCCGGCGCAGGTGCGGGATCACGATCGAGCCCCCGACCACCAGGGCCACGCTGAAGGCCTCGAACAGCTCGTCGCGGGTCACCCCGGCCTGCCTGCACTGCGCCACGTGGTAGGCGATGCAGTCGTCGCAGCGCAGCACCATCGAGGCGCTCAGGCCCATCAGCTCCTTGGTCTTCACGTCCAGGGCGCCGGCCCGGTAGGTCTGGGTGTCGAGCGCGAAGAAGCGCCGCACGACCTGGTTGTCCTCGGCCAGGATGCGCTCGTTCATCCGCTGGCGGAACGCGGTGAACTCGGCGACGCGGTCCTTATCCCCGGAGCTCATGCGCCGCCCTCCTGCAGCAGCGGCGCCAGGCCGCCGGCGCGGTCGAGCGCGACCAGGTCGTCGTAGCCACCGACGTGGGTGTCGCCGACGAAGATCTGCGGCACCGACGTGCGGCGGGCGCGCGCGAGCATCTCGTCGCGGCGGGCCGGATCGGTATCGATGCGGACTTCTTCCCAGCTGGCGCCGCGCGACTTGAGGAAATTCTTGGCCGCCACGCAGTAGGGGCAGATGGCGGTGGTGTACATCACGACCTTGGCCACGGTGTTCTCCGGTTGCAGGCGACAATTCTGTCGCCCGCGCCGGGGCTTTACCAGCGAGCGGCTGCAACGCTGAGGCCCGCCGCCCGGGTTAACTCCGGGTTCACTCCGGCCGCTGCGGCCAGCGGCTATGCTGTCGGCAACCCGCCCCGGAGCCGACCTTGCGCATCCTCGTTCCCGCCGCCCTGAGCCTGGCCCTCGCCCTGGCCTGCGGCGCCCGTGCGCAAGACGCCCAGTTGCCCGACATCGGCTCCTCGGCCGCCGAGATGATCGACCCGGGGATGGAGGCGCAATACGGCGCCTACCTGCTCTACGAACTGCGCCGCATGGGCCTGGTCATCGAGGACCCGCTGGTGCACGACTGGCTGCAGGGCATGGGCTACCGCCTGGCCGCCGCCAGCGATACGCCGCAGCACGGCTACACCTTCTTCATGCTGCGCCAGCGCGAGATCAACGCCTTCGCCACCCTCGGCGGCTACGTGGGCATGAACGCCGGCCTGGTGCTGACCGCCGAGGACGAATCGGAAGTGGCCGGCGTGATGGCGCACGAGGTGGCCCACGTTTCCCAGCGCCACGTGCTGCGCGCCTACGAGCGCGCCCAGAAGGACCAGGTGCCGATCCTGCTGGCCATGCTGGGCGCCATCGCCGCCTCGCACGCCGTGGGCAGCGGCAACCCCGACGACAACTCCAGCTCCAACGCCAGCATGGCCGCGGTCGCCGGCGCGATGGCGCTGATGCAGCAGCGGCAGATCGACTACACCCGATCCAACGAATCCGAGGCCGACCGCATCGGCATCCAGACCCTGGCCCGCGCCGGCTACGACCCGAACGGGATGGCCAACTTCTTCGAGCGCATGCAGCGCGCGAACCGCGGCAACTCGGGCGGCTACCAGTTGCCCGAGTACCTGCGCACCCACCCGGTCACGTCCCTGCGCATCAGCGAAACCCGGCAGCGCGCCGGCCGGCTGGCCGAGAGCAGCTTCACGCCGCCGGCACCGCCGGCGCGGCCGAGCCTGCTGCTGCCGGGCGACCTGAGCCTGGCCGGCGGCGACGCGCCGGCGCGCCGCGAGGACGTGTTTGGCTGGGCCCGCGAGCGCCTGCGCGTGCTCAGCGCGCCCAGCGCCCGCGGCGCCGTGCTCGAGTACGAGGCGCTGGCGCGTGCGCCGGGCGCGCGCGTGGATGACGCCCAGCGTTACGGCCTGGCCCTGGCCCAGATGCGCGCCGGCCGCCCGCGCGAGGCGGAGGCCGGCCTGGCCCGCCTCCTGGTGCAGCACCCCGGCGACCTGTGGCTGGAGCTGGCCCATGCGGAGGCGGCGGCGCTGTCGCGCCAGCACGAGGTGGCCACCCGGCGCTTCGAGTCGCTGCTGCTGCGCCACCCCGACAGCCGCGCCGTGCGCCTGACCTATGCCGACGCCCTGGGCGAGCGCGCCACCGCCGAGGCCGGCGTGCGGGCCCAGGAGGTGCTGCGGCCGCTGCTGGCCGAGGCCGGCGACGACCCGCTGTTCCAGCGCAGCTTCGCCCGCGCCAGCGAGCTGGCCGGCGACGAGATCCGGGCCAGCGAGGCCTATGCCGAGGCGGCCTTCCTGAACGGCCGGGCCGTGGACGCGCTCAACCAGCTCGACCGGCTGCGCCAGCGCGAGGACCTGAACTACTACCAGCGCGCCCGCATCGAGGCCCGCATGGCCGCCATCACCCCGGTGGTGCTGGAAATGCGCCGCCAGGGCATCACCGCCGACCGCCAGCGTCCCGACAGCCGCTGAGCCGCGCCCGGCCGGCCTGTCACGGGCCGGTCACAAAAGTTTTATCTACTTGCACGCGACCCCACCGGATGACACGGTAAGCCAGTGCAAAAACGCATCCTCATCGTCGACGACGAACCCGCCATCCGGGAGATGGTGGCCTATGCCCTGCGCAAGGCCGACTTCGAGCCGGTGCACGCCGGGGACGCCCGCGAGGCCCAGGTGGCGATCACCGAGAGGGTGCCCGACCTGATCCTGCTCGACTGGATGCTGCCCGGGTCCAGCGGCCTGGAGCTGGCCCGGCGCTGGCGCAAGGACGAACTCACCCGCGACGTGCCGATCATCATGCTCACCGCCCGCGGCGAGGAGAACGACCGGGTCTCGGGCCTGGAGTCGGGCGTGGACGACTACGTGGTCAAGCCCTTCTCGGCCCGCGAGCTGCTGGCGCGCATCCGCGCCGTGATGCGCCGGGCCCGCGACGACGAGGACGACGGCTCGGTGGCGGTCGGCGCCCTGCGCATCGACGGCGCCGCGCACCGGGTCTACGCCAACGAGCAGCCGCTGCACCTGGGTCCGACCGAATACCGGCTGCTGCACTTCTTCATGACCCACGCCGACCGGGTCTATACCCGCACCCAGCTGCTCGACCACGTTTGGGGCGGCAACGTCTACGTCGAGGAACGCACCGTGGACGTGCACATCCGCCGCCTGCGCAAGGCGCTCGAGCCCCATGTGCTCGACGGCATGGTGCAGACGGTGCGCGGCGCCGGCTACCGCTTTTCGGCCTCGGTCGGCTGAGGCGCCCGGGGGCCGGATGAGCGTATCGATGCTGCTGCGGCTGGCCTGGCGCCAGTCCCTGATCCGGCTGCTGCTGTTCTATGCCTTCGCCCTGGGCCTGGGCCTGGCCCTGGGCGAGCCCTGGTGGGCGCTGGGCCTGGCCACGCTGGCGCTGGCGGCGCGCGCCTACTGGCGCCTGTACCGGGTGCTGCGCTTCTTGGACTGGCGCAAGCAACTGCGCACGGTCGACGGCCAGGGCCTGTGGGCCGCGCTGGAGACCCTGATCCACCGCCGCCAGACCGAAAACCGCCGCCGCAGTCGCCGCCTGGTGCGCCTGCTGCGCGCCTACCGCCAGGCCGCCACGGCCATGCCCGACGGCGCCCTGGTCATCCACCGCCGGGACGGCCGGCTGGTGTGGTTCAACAAGACCGCCCGGCACCTGCTCGGCCTGCGCTACCCGCAGTCGCTGGGCGAGCCGCTGGCCGACTTCTTCGCCGGCCAGACGCGGGTGCGCGACTGGCTGGCCAGCGGCCAGACCGACGAGCCGCTGCTCGACTTGCCCAGCCCGGCCGATCCGATGGTGCGCATCAGCCTGCGCCTGATCCCCTACTCGGCCCGGGAATGGATGGTGGTGGTGCGCGACGTGACCAAGCTGATGCGGCTCGAGCAGGTGCGCCGCGACTTCGTGGCCAACGTCTCGCACGAACTGCGCACCCCGCTGACGGTGGTGCACGGCTACCTGGACATGATCGAGCCCGAGGAGCACCCCGAACTGGCGGTCATGGTCGAGGAAATGCGCCGCCAGTCCCAGCGCATGACCCAGCTGGTCGAGGACCTGCTCACGCTCTCGCGGCTCGAGGCGCAGGAGTCGCTGCCCGAGGAGCCGCTGGCGATGGCGCCGATGCTGGTGACCCTGCGCCGCGAGGCCGAGGCCCTGAGCCAGGGCCGGCACGAGGTCCGCGTCCTGGACGAGGCCGGCTGCGACCTCACCGGCTCGACCAAGGAGCTGCACAGCGCCTTCTCCAACCTGGTCAGCAACGCCATCCGCTACACCCCCACCGGCGGCCGGGTGACGATCCGCTTCGAGAAGGTGGCCGGCGGCGGCGTGCGCCTGGCCGTGCAGGACACCGGCTACGGCATCCCCGAGCAGCACCTGCCGCGCATCACCGAGCGCTTCTACCGGGTGTCCACCAGCCGGTCCCGGGAATCGGGCGGCACCGGCCTGGGCCTGTCGATCGTCAAGCACGTGCTGAGCCTGCACCAGGCCCGGCTGGACGTGGAAAGCGAGGTCGGCCGGGGCAGCACCTTCGCCTGCGTGTTCGGGCCGGCCCGGGTGCGCATGCGCAGCCAAGCCGGCGACGACCTGGAAGACGTAAGCTAGGGAAATGGACGACAAGACCCCCGACGGCGACCTGCACGCGCCGGAGCTCTACCTCAACCGCGAACTGTCGCAGCTGGAATTCAACTTCCGGGTCCTGGCCCAGGCCAAGGACCCGGCCGTGCCCCTGCTCGAGCGGCTGCGCTACCTGTGCATCAGCTGCACCAACCTCGACGAATTCTTCGAGATCCGCGCCGCCACCGTGCGCACCGCGCTGCAGTTCGGCGGCCCGCTGCCGCCCGACGGCATCGCACCGGCGCGGGCGCTGGAGCTGATCCACGACAAGGCCGCCGGGCTGGTGGCCGAGCAGTACCGCTACTGGAACGAGACCCTGCGCCCGGAGCTCAACGCCGCCGGCATCCGCATCCTCGCCCACTCGTCCTGGAACGCGCGCCAGAAGCGCTGGCTGCACAAGTATTTCCGCGACGAACTGCTGCCGGTGCTCTCGCCGCTGGGCCTGGACCCGGTGCACCCGTTCCCGCGCATCCTCAACAAGTCGCTCAACGTGGTGGTGGTGCTCGAGGGCAAGGACGCGTTCGGGCGCAAGGGCGGCATGGCGATCGTGCGCGCGCCGCGCTCGCTGCCGCGCATCATCCACCTGCCGCCCGAGGTTTCCGGCGGCAAGCACGACTTCGTGCTGCTCTCGGCGGTGCTCACCGCCTTCGTCGACGACCTGTTCACCGGCATGAAGGTCAAGGGCGCCTACCAGTTCCGGGTCACCCGCAACTCCGAGCTGTTCGTGGACGAGGAGGAAGTGGAGAACCTGGCCAGCGCGCTCAAGGACGAACTGGCCAGCCGCGGCTTCCGGCCGGCGGTGCGGCTGGAGATCGCCGAGCACTGCCCCAAGCCGATCGTGCGCACCCTGCTGCAGAACTTCGGCCTCACCGAGAACGCCGTCTACCGCATCAACGGCCCGGTCAACATCAACCGCGTCACCCAGGTCTACGACCTGGTCGACCGGCCGGACCTGAAGTTCCCGGCCTTCAAGCCCGGCCCGGCGCCGCTCGACGCCGAGGCGCCGTTCGAGACCCTGCGCCAGCGCGACGTGCTGCTGCACCACCCCTACCAGAGCTTCCAGTCGGTGCTCGACCTGCTGGCCCACGCCGCCCATGACCCGGACGTGCTGGCGATCAAGCAGACGCTCTACCGCACCGGCAAGGACAGCAAGATCATCGACCACCTGATCACGGCCGCGCGCAACGGCAAGGACGTGACGGTGGTGGTGGAACTGCGCGCGCGCTTCGACGAGGAGGCCAACATCCGCCTCGCCGACCAGCTGCAGGAAGCCGGCGTGCAGGTGATGTACGGCGTGGTGGGCTACAAGACCCACGCCAAGATGATGCTGATCGTGCGGCGCGAGGGGAAGAAGCTGCAGCGCTACGTGCACCTGGGCACGGGCAACTACCACGCCGGCACCGCGCGCGCCTACACCGACATCGGCCTGATGACCGCCGACCCGGACATCACCGCCGACGTGCACGACGTGTTCCAGCAGCTCTCGGGCCTGGCGCCGTCGATCAAGCTGCGCCGGATGATGCAGTCGCCCTTCACCCTGCACCAGGGCATCCTGCGCCGGATCGAGCGCGAGGCGAAGAACGCCCGCGCCGGCAAGAAGGGCCACATCATCGCCAAGATGAACGCGCTCAACGAGCCGACGGTGATCCGCGCGCTGTACGAGGCCTCGCGCGCCGGCGTGCGCATCGAGCTGATCGTGCGCGGCGCCTGCTGCCTGCGCCCGGGCGTGCCCGGGGTGTCCGAGAACATCAGCGTGCGCTCGGTGGTCGGGCGTTTCCTCGAGCACAGCCGCGTGTACTGGTTCCGCAACGGCGGCAAGCCGGAGATCTTCTGCTCGAGCGCCGACTGGATGGAGCGCAACCTGCTGCGCCGGGTCGAGACCTGCTTCCCGATCATCGACGAGCGGCTGGCGGCGCGCGTGTTCGACGAGGAGCTGGCCAACTACCTGGCCGACAACCTCCAGGCCTGGGAGCTGCGCGAGGACGGAAGCTACGCGCGGGTCTCGCCGGCCGAGGGCGAGATGCCCTATTCTGCGCAAGGTTCGCTGCTGGCCAAACTCTGCGACTGACGATGCCGACCCAAGACACGCCACCGCTGAAGGACGGCGACCTGCTGGCCGCGGTGGACCTGGGCTCGAACAGCTTCCACATGGTGGTGGCCCGTTACGTGCTCGGGCAGCTGCGGATCATCGACCGCATCAAGGAAACCGTGCGCCTGGCCGAGGGCCTGGACGGCCGCGGCGGCCTGGACCCGTCGGTGATGCCGCGCGCGCTCGACTGCCTGGCCCGCTTCGGCCAGCGCATCCGCACCCTGCCGCCTTCGCGCGTGCGCGCGCTGGCCACCAACACGGTGCGCCAGCTGGGCAATCCGCAGGCCTTCCTGGTGCCGGCCGAAACCGCCCTCGGCCATGGCATCGAAGTGGTCGCAGGCCGCGAGGAGGCGCGCCTGATCTACCTTGGCGTGGCGCACGGCAGCCCGCCGGACCCCGGCAAGCGCCGCCTGGTGATGGACATCGGCGGCGGCTCGACCGAGACGATCATCGGCGAGGGTTTCCAGGCACTCGAGCGCGAGAGCCTGCAGATGGGCTGCATCGCGACCACCCGGCGCTACTTCGGCGACGGGCGGCTGAGCCGCAAGCGCTGGAAGGAAGCCCGGATCGAGCTGGCCGCCGAGTACCAGCCGTTCGCCGAACGCTACCGGCGGCTGGGCTGGCACGAGGCCATGGGCTCCTCGGGCACGATCAAGGCGATCTGCGACGTCTCGGTGAAGATGAAGCTCACCAAGGTCTCGGTCACCGACGCCAGCCTGGAGGCCATCCGCGACAAGCTGCTGGACTTCGAGAACATTTCCGACATCAAGCTGCCCGGGCTGTCGGCCGAGCGCCGGCCGATCTTCGCCGGCGGCCTGCTGGTGCTCGACGCCGCCTTCGGCGCGCTCGGCATCGAGCGCATGTACGTCAGCGACCACGCCATGCGCGAGGGCGTGCTCTACGACCTGATCGGCCGCGGCTCGCCCGAGGATCCGCGCGCGGAGTCGATCCGCGCGATGCAGGCGCGCTATGGCGTCGACCTCGACCAGGCCGCTCGGGTGGAAGCCACCGCCCTGAGCCTGTTCGACCAAGCCGAGCTGGCCTGGGGCCTGGACGGCGACAGCCGCCGGCAGCTGGCCTGGGCGGCGCGCATCCACGAGATCGGCCTGGCCATCGCCCACAGCCAGTACCACCAGCACGGCGCCTACCTGGTCGAACACGCCGACATCGCCGGCTTCTCGCGCACCGAGCAGCAGATCCTCGCGGCCCTGCTGCGCACCCAGCGGCGCGTGATCAACCCGTCGAGCTTCGACAAGCTGCCCGACCGCCTGGTGGCCAGCGTGCAGCGCATCGCGCTGCTGCTGCGTCTGTCCGTGCTGATCCACCGCAGCCACGACCGCGACCCGCTGCCGGTGGTGGAGCTGGACGTGGACGGCGACGAGCTGCTGCTGCGCCTGCCCAAGCGCTGGCTCGACGGCCACCCGCTCACCCTGCTCGACCTCGAAACCGAACGCGAGACCCTGGCCGGCTTCGGCCGCCGCCTGACGATCCGGGCGCTCTGAGCCGCGGTAACGCGGGCGTCATGCCACGGTCACCGGCCTGGCACAGGCCGCCGCGATTCTGGCGCCATGGACAAGCCCCTGCGCGTCGACCTGGTCACTGAAACCTACCCGCCCGACGTCAACGGCGTCGCGCTCACCGTGCAGTCGCTCGAGGGAGGCCTGCGCCGGCTTGGCCACGAGGTGGGACTGGTCCGGCCCGAGCGTGAGCACGACGGCCCGCGCCCCGGGCCGGCGCTGCTGCTGGTGGAGGGGGCGCCGATCCCCCGCTACCCCGGGCTGCGCTTCGGCCTGCCCGCCGGGCGGCGGCTCGCGGCGCGCTGGACGGCGCAGCGGCCGGACGCCGTCTACATCGCCACCGAGGGTCCGCTGGGCTGGTCGGCGCTGCGCACCTGCCGCCAGCTGGGCATCCCGGTGGCCACCGGCTTCCACACCCGCTTCGACGACTACATCGGCCGCTACGGCGCGGGTTTCCTCAGCCCTTGGGTGTTCGCCTGGCTGCGCCGCTTCCACAACCGCGCCGACGCGACCCTGGTGCCGACCCTCGAGCTGCAGGAGCAGCTGGCCCGCCAGGCGTTCCGGCGGGTGGTGCGCCTGGGCCGCGCGGTCGACACGCGCGCCTTCCATCCGGGCTGGCGCGACCCGGCGCTGCGCCAACGCTGGGGGGCCAGGGAAGGCGCCCCGGTCCTGCTGCACGTGGGCCGGATCGCGCCCGAGAAGAACCTGCCGCTGGCCGTTCGCGCCTATCGCGAACTGCAGAAGCAGCGTCCGGATGCGCGCTTCGTCTGGGTCGGCGACGGCCCGGCCCGGGCCCGGCTGCAGCTCGACAACCCGGACTTCATCTTCACCGGCACCCTGCGCGGCGACGAGCTTTCGCGCTGCTTCGCCAGCGCCGACCTGTTCTGCTTCCCCAGCCTGTCGGAGACCTTCGGCAACGTCACGCTCGAGGCCATGGCCAGCGGCATCGCCACCATCGCCTTCGACTACGGCGCCGCCCGCGAGCACCTGCGCCACGGGCTGCATGGCGCCGCGGTGGCCTTTGGCGACGAGCCGGGCTTCGTCGCGGCCGTGGTGGCCGCGGCCACCGGCGACGGCCTGCGCCACCAGGGCGAAGCGGCGCGCCACGCGGTGCAGCACCTGCACCCCGACCGGGTGGCGGCGGACTTCGCGACCCTGCTGGCCGGACTGGGCCGGCGGGCGGAGGCGGCATGAACGCGCGCCGGCTGGCCCGCCGCGAACACGCGTGGTGCCTGGCCGCCAACCGCTGGGGCGCGCGCGGCGCGGTGCGCTCCTGGTTCCGGCTGGTCAGCCGGCTCGGCGACGGCGCGTTCTGGTACGCGCTGATGGCCGGCCTGGTGCTGGTGGACGGCTGGCGCGGCCTCGGCGCCTCGGCGCACCTGGCGGCGACCGGCCTGGTGGCGCTGATCCTTTATCGCCGGCTCAAGCGCTGGACGAAGCGCCCGCGGCCCTTCTCGGCCGACCGCCGCATCCGCCCGCTGATCGCGCCGCTGGACGAGTTCAGCTTCCCCTCCGGCCACACCCTGCACGCGGTCGCCTTCACCGTCGTGGCCCTGGCGCACTACCCGGCGCTCGCGCCGCTGCTGCTGCCCTTCACCGCCAGCGTCGCCGTCTCGCGCGTGGTGCTCGGCCTGCACTACCCCAGCGACGTGCTCGCCGCCACGGGCATCGGCATCGCCCTGGGCGCCGCGTCGCTGCAGCTGGCCGCCCTCCTCCCCGCCCCGCTGTAGGACCACCTTCAGGCGCGGCCGGTTCATCGGGCCAGAAGGGACTCCTGCGAGGACGGCGCGAGCGGGCGGAGCCAGAAGGTGAGCGGCTTTTCGGTGGGGGTGGGGTCGCCGGGCTCGGGCCAGGCCAGGCGCACGGTCATTCCCGGCTGGCGGACGTAGCCGCGCCCGATCCAGAAGGCTTCGTTGCCGCGATGGCCCGGAGGGCGGCGCGGGTCGGCCGGGTCGCGGTCGACGGCGCAGAAGGCGGTCCAGCGGAAGCGGCCCGATGCCCGGGCATGGGCTTCGCGCTCGTCGAAGAAGCGGTGCCCCAGGCCGCGGCCGCGGTATTCGGGCAGCAGCACCGATTCGCCGAAATAGAACACGTCGTCCACCGGCCGCCCGGCGTCCAGGAAGGGCCGCTGGAACTCGAGGGTGTCGTCGGCCAGCGGCAGGCCGGTCGAGGCGCCCACCACGCGTTCGCCGTCGAGCGCCAGCACCACCACGGCCCCGGCCGACGCGGCATAGGCCCGCAGGTATTCGGTCTCGTAGGCCGGGTCGCCTTCGTAGAGGTAGGGCCAGTCGCGGAACACCGCCACCCGCAGCGCCGCCACGGCCTCGAGCCAGGGTTCCAGCTCCCTGCCCGCCAGCCGCCTCACCTCGATCGAACCCGTCATTCCCGGCCTCCCCTGCGCCACGGGGCCGGAGTTTAACCCCCGCCACGGCGTAGACTGCACGCCATGAACTACCGCCACGGATTCCATGCGGGCAACCACGCCGACGTGCTCAAGCACCTGGTGCTGGTCGCCCTGCTCGACGCGCTCAAGAAAAAGGACGCGCCCTTCTTCGTGCTCGACACCCACGCCGGGCGCGGCCGCTACGACCTGCGCGGCGACCAGGCCAGCCGCACCGGCGAAGCCGCCGCCGGCTTCGTGCGCCTGCGCGAGGCGGCGCCGGCCGGCCCGCCGGCGCTGCGCGCCTACCTCGACGCGGTGGCCGACTGCGCCCTGGGCGACGAACACAGCTATCCCGGCTCGCCCTTGCTGGTCGCCCACGCCCTGCGCGAACAGGACCGCCTCGCCGCCTGCGAGCTGCAGCCCGAGGAAGCCACCGCACTCAGGGCCGTGCTGGCCGGCGACCCGCGCTGCCACGTCCACCAGCGCGACGGCTACGCCGCGGCCAAGGCGCTGCTGCCGCCACGCGAAGGCAACACCCGCTTCGCCCGCGGCCTCGTGCTCATCGACCCGCCCTACGAAGCGCAGGAGGGCGAGTACGCGGCCATCGTCGCCGCGCTGCGCGAGGGCCTGGACCGTTTCCCGCAGGGCATCTTCGCGCTGTGGTACCCGATCAAGCGCCGCGCCACCCTGCAGCCGCTGATGCGCAAGCTCGCCGCGCTGCCGGCCCGCTCCGCGCTGGCGATCGAACTGCTGGTGCGCCCCGACGATTCGCCGCTGCGCATGAACGGCAGCGGCATGGTCATCATCAACCCGCCGTGGCAGCTCGACGCCGCCGTCGAACCGGCGCTGCGCCCGCTCGCCCAGGCCATGGGCGAGGCCGGTGCGTCCTGGCGCCTGACCTGGCTCAAGCAGGAATCCGCCTGAGATGCAGACCCCCAAGCACGCCCGCTATGCCTACCGCGGCCGGGTCCCGCACGAAGTGATCAAGACCGTCGAGTTCAACCTGCTGCCGCCGCTGCCGGACGAAGCGCGGGTGCAGGTGCTGGCGGCCCCGGTCAATCCCTCCGACGTGCTCCAGCTCACCGGCGAATACGGCCAGTTGCCGCCGCTGCCGGCGGTGGGCGGCAGCGAGGGCGTCGGCCGGGTCGAGGCCATCAACGGCAACGCCCGCGGCCTGGAGGAAGGCGACATCGTGCTGCTGCCGCTGGGCTGCGGCAGCTGGAGCACGCACCTGAACCTGCCCACGCGCGACCTGGTGAAGCTGCCGCACGACGTCGACCCGGTGCAGCTGGCCATGCTCAGCGTGAACCCGCCCACGGCCAGCCTGATGCTGAGCGACATCGTCGAACTGCAGCCGGGCGACTGGGTCATCCAGAACGCGGCCAACTCCGCCGTCGGCGGCTACGTCGCCCAGATCGCCAGGCGCCGCGGCATCCGGCTCATCAACGTGGTGCGGCGCGAATCGGCCATCGAGGCGGTCTGGCAGGCCGGCGGCGAGAACGTGCTGGTGGACGCCGAGGACCTGCCGCGGCGGGTGGAAGAGACCCTTGGCGAGATCCACGTCCGGCTGGCGCTCGACTGCGTCGGCGGCGTGCACACCGAACACCTGGCGCGCTGCCTGGCGCCGGGCGGCACCATCGTCAACTACGGCTCGATGAGCGGCGAGCGCTGCATGGTCTCGCCGCGCTACCTGGTGTTCAACGGCATCAACCTGCGCGGTTTCTGGCTCGCGAACTGGCTCCGGAAGGCGCGCGCCGACCGTCGCCAGGCGCTGTTCGCGGAACTCGCGGCGATGGTCGCCGACGGCAGCCTGCACGCCAGCGTCCAGGCGAGCTACGGCATCGACGAGGTGCGCGAGGCGGTGCAGGCGGCCAGCGCCGGCGCCCGCCACGGCAAGATCGTCATCGAACCCAATGGCCGCTCGCGCGCGGCCATCTGAGCCCGCGCGCCGCTCACTCGTAGCGCAGCGCCTCGATCGGGTCGAGCGCGGCGGCCTTGGACGCCGGCATGATGCCGAACACCACGCCCACCAGCGCCGAGAAGCCCGCGGCCGCCACCACCACCCACAGCGGCACCTGGGCCGGCGGGAAGTTCGGGATGGCCGAGGCCACGGCGAGGCCGGCGCCATAGCCGAGCGCGATGCCGATCAGGCCGCCGAGCAGCGCCAGCAGGCCGGCCTCGAGCAGGAACTGCACCAGGATGTCCCGGCGCGTCGCGCCCAGGGCCTTGAGGATGCCGATCTCGCGGGTCCGCTCGGTCACCGACACCAGCATGATGTTCATGATGCCGATGCCGCCGACCAGCAGCGAGATGCCCACCACGCCGCCGACCACCGCGGTGGCGGTGCCGGTGATCTGCTCGAACTGCTTGACGAACGAGTCGGCCGCCTCGACCCGAAAGTCGTCGTCCTGCCCGGGCTTGAGCTTGTGGGCGATGCGGATGGCGCGCTTGACCCGCTCGCGCAGCGCCTCGACGTCCTCGATGTCCTGGGCGGTGAAGCTCACGCTCATGCGCGGCCGCACCTCGTTGCCGGTCATCGCCCGGCCGACCTCGAAGGGGATGATGACCAGGTTGTCCTGGGAAAAGCCCAGCAGTTCGCCGCGCTTTTCCATCACGCCCACCACCTTGAACCACTCGGCGCCGATGCGGATGTACTCGCCCACCGGGTCCTCGGGAAGCTCCAGGTCCTCGATGGCCTTGGTCCCCACCACGGCGACGCGGCGCCGGCTCTTGTCGTCGCTGGCGACGACGAAGCGCCCCGCCTGCGGGTAGAGGCCGCGCACGACGGTGAAATCGGCCGACGTGGCGATCACCTGCGGCACCGCGGTGCGGCCGCGGTAGCCGACGCCATTGGCCGGCACGGCCATGATCGGCACCACGTCGCCGACGCCGGCGATGCCGTAGCGCAGCAGGTCGACGTCGGAGAAGTCCAGGCGGTTTTCCTTGCCCAGGCTGGCGTCGGCGAACGAGGTGTAGGCCTGCAGGGTGAGCGTATTGCTGCCCAGGTCGGCGAACTGGTCGGAGATAGAGCGCGAGAACCCCTGCACCAGCGACACCACGGCGATCACCGAGGCGGTGCCGATCAGGATGCCGAGCGTGGTGAGGAAGCTGCGCATGCGATGCGCCATCAGGCTGGCGAGCGCGGCGCGGAAGGCTTCGAGGAAAGCTTGCATGTCAGGCCACCTGGGCGCGCGGCGGATTGGGGTAGTCCTCGACGACCTTGCCGTCGGAGACGCGGATGGTGCGGCGGCAGTGCGCGGCGATGTCGGGCTCGTGGGTCACCACCACCACGGTCTGGCCGGCGGCGTGCAGCTCGTCGAACAGCGCCATGATCTCGGCCGAGGTCTTCGAGTCGAGGTTGCCGGTGGGTTCGTCGGCCAGCAGGATCGACGGCCGGCCGACCAGGGCGCGGGCCACGGCCACGCGCTGGCGCTGGCCACCCGAGAGCTGGTTGGGCCGGTGGCCCAGGCGGCTGCCCAGGCCCACCTGCTCGAGCGCCCGCGTCGCCAGCGCCTTGCGTTCGGCGCGCGGCAGGCCGCGGTAGACCAGCGGCTGCATCACGTTCTCGAGCACGGTCAGCCGGGGCAGCAGGTGGAAGGACTGGAACACGAAGCCGATTTCCTTGTTGCGCACGTGCGCCAGCTCGTCGTCGCTGAGCTTGGAGGTGTCGCGACCGTTGAGCTCGTAGCTGCCCTCGCTGGGCGTGTCCAGGCAGCCGATCAGGTTCATCAGCGTGGACTTGCCCGAACCGGAGGGACCGATCAGGGCGACGTATTCGTTGCGGCCGATGAACAGGTCGACGCCGTTGAGCGCCAGCACCTCCTCCTCGCCCATCAGGTAGCGTTTGACGATGCCGGTGAGGCGGATCATTCGGCCGCGTCCCCTGCCTCGTCCCCGCCGCTTTCGGCGCCGCGCGCCTTGCCTTCCTCGCGCAGCTTCGATTCGATGCGCGCGCCGTCGGCGAGCAGGCGCAGGGTCTTGGCCGGCCCCACGATCACCTTGTCGCCCGCCGCCACGCCCGAGGTGACCGCCTCCCAGCGGTCGTCCGACAGGCCGACCTCGACCGTGGCCTTGCGGGCCACGCCGTCGCGATCGACCCAGACGTAGCGCTCGACCTTGCCGTCCTCGTTCTCCTCGGTCACCACGGCCTCGACCGGCACCGCCAGGGTCTTGCCGCCGTCGCCGAGGAAGATGTCGGCGCGCGCGCTCATGCCCGAGCGCAGGCCCAGGTCGTCGGGCACGTCCAGCAGCACTTCCACCTGGTAGGCGCGGCCCTGGCTGCCCGGCTCGATGCTGGGGGCCAGCGCGATGCGGGCGACCTTGCCGACCAGCGGCACGTCCTGCTGCGCCGCGGCCACCACCTCGGCCTGCTGGCCCAGGCGCACGCGGGCGATGTCGGCCTCGTCCACGCGCAGGTTGGCCTGGATCGCCGAGGTGTCGGCGATCTTCATCAGCGAGGCGCCGGCGAGCGCGTTGGTGGACGGGATCGCCGTCTCGCCGACCTTGATCGGCAGGTCGACGATGGTGCCGGAGATCGGCGCGCGGATGTCGGTCTTGGCCAGTTGCTCGCGGGCCTCGCCGAGGATGGCGTCGGCGCGGCGCAGGGCCTCCTCGCTGCTCTGCAGCTCGACGCGCGCGAGGTCGCGGGCGTTGCGCAGGTCGTCGAAGTCGCTCTGGCCGATCATCTGCCGGGCCAGCAGTTCCTCGCCGCGGCGCAGCCGGGTTTCGGCCAGCGTCAGGTTCAGGCGCTGGCGTTCGATGCTGATCAGGCTCTGGCGACGGCTGGCTTCCTCACGGTCGATCGCATTGCGGTAGGTCTCGGGGTCCAGCCGCAACAGCAGCTGGCCCCGCTCCACCTCGTCACCCTCCTCGACCAGGATCTCGCGCACCTTGGCCACCACCTCGGAGGTGAGGTTCACCTCCTCGAGGTAGGCCAGCAGGCCCGAGGCCAGGATGGAGGGCCGGATCTCCTGTTCGGCGGCCAGCACCACCTCGACTTCGGTGCGCGACTCGCCGCGCATCGACTTGACCAGCAGCGGCAGGGCGACGAGGGCCAGCACCGCGCCGGCCGCGATCCATTTCTTGTTGGGTTTCATCGGGTCGTTGGTTCCGTCGGACTCAGAGGATGGCGACCAGCGCCATCACGCCGTAGATCACCAGCGAAGGCAGCACGGCCACGAACACGGCCTGGCCCCAGCCGGTGCGGAACCAGGTCTTCCAGCCGAGGGCAGCCAGGAACCAGGTCCAGAAGTTGAGCAGGCTGAAGCTCTTTGCCAGCGTGGACCAATCGTGGCCGATGGGCAGCTGCACCAGCAACGGATCCACGTTGAGCATCTGCAGGCTCTCGAGCGGCGTCTGGTTGGAGCTCGTGAACACGCCGCCGATGATCACCAGCGAAGCGATCACCATCGGCATGCTCGACCAGGTCGCGAGGGCCAGGCCGTGCTTGTAGCCCGCCGCGTTGCCGGTGACCTTGCCGGCGAGCAGGTAGTACAGGCCGAGCACCAGGTAGACGATGGCGAAGAAGACCACGGCGACCCCGGCGCCGATGTAGCCCGAGACCCGCGCGCCCGGCATGAAGGCCTGGGCCTGGGCGACCTGCTCCTTGGTCATGTCCGGGTTGCCGGCCAGAATCTGCGAGACCTGGTGCTCGGAGAACCAGGCCGGGTCGACGGTCAGGAAGTAAGCCAGGGTCGAGGCGATGGTGAAGGCCGCCAGCACCAGGAACGGCGCCACGAACGTGGGTTTCTCTTTCAGCTCGCCGAACACCTTGGCCGGCTCGAGGAAGATGTTGATCAGATGGGACATGCAAGGCTCCTGGTGGTTGGCGCGCGACTCCCCTTGAATCGCACGGTGGATGCTAGGTGATCCGGCGGTCCGGTGGCACGGCTTCGCGACGAAACCGGCCAGGCCGCCGACGTAATCCAAGGACGGGCGACGGGCCCGGATGTGACCGGGCCGCGGGAAACGCCGCCGGTCGCAGCGGCTGCCGCGCCAGTCCGGCGGGAGGGCCCGCTCGGGCCATTGTTCCTTTGTTAGAACGATACCTTGTATTTTTACTTGATTGATCTATTTATGCCGATCCGGATACTTGGCGTCGTACCCCGCGGCACGGCCCACAGGAACCCGCCATGACCCAGACCACCCTCTTCCTCGGCCGCCTCGGCGCCGCCCTCTTCTTCGTACTGGCCGGCCTCGCCTCGCGCGACGCCGGCGCCGCCCACTGACCCCCATTTCCGGAGACCCGCCATGAAAGACACTACCACCCTGCTCGGCCGCCTCGGCCTGTCCCTGATCTTCATCCTCTCCGGCGTCGCCAAGCTCGGCGCCGGCTACGCCGGCACCCAGGGCTACATGGAAGCCATGGGCGTGCCCGGCGCGCTGCTGCCGCTCGTGATCGCCCTGGAGATCGGCGGCGGGCTCGCCGTGGCCGCCGGCCTGCTCATCCGCTGGGCCGCGCTCGGCCTCGCCGTCTTCAGCGTCGCCAGCGCGGTGCTGTTCCACTTCGACCTGGGCGACCAGGGCCAGTTCATCAACTTCTACAAGAACATCGCCATCGCCGGCGGCTTCCTGGTGCTGGCCGCGCATGGCGGCGGGCGGCTGAGCCTCGACGCGCTGGTCGAAGCGCGCCGCCGCACCGTCCCGGCCGTGGCCCTGCCGGCGGGTGCGCCGTGATCGCCCTGCGCCCCGCCGCCGAGCGCGGCCACGCCAACCACGGCTGGCTCGACTCCTGGCACAGCTTCTCCTTCGCCGACTACCAGGATCCCGGGCACGTGCACTGGGGCCCGCTGCGGGTGATCAACGAGGACCGGGTCGCCGCCGGCCAGGGCTTCGGCACACACGGCCACCGCGACATGGAGATCATCAGCTACGTGCTCGAGGGTGCGCTGGCGCACCGCGATTCGATGGGCAACGGCGCCAGCATCGTGCCGGGCGAGGTGCAGCGCCTGAGCGCCGGCACCGGCATCACCCACTCCGAGTACAACCACAGCCGCACCGACACCACGCACTTCCTGCAGATCTGGATCATCCCGGACCGGCGCGGCATCGCGCCCTCCTACGAGCAGCGCCGATTCGAGGACGGCGAGAAGCGCGGCCGGCTGCGCCTGGTCGCCAGCGGCGACGGCGCCGACGGTTCGGTGCGTATCCAGCAGGACGCGCGTCTGTACGCCGGCCTGTTCGATGGCGACGAGGCGGCGACGCTGGCCCTGGCCCCGGGCCGGCTCGGGTATGTGCACCTGGCCCGCGGCACGCTGGAGGTCAACGGCCAGCGCCTGGGCCCGGGCGACGCGCTCAAGCTGCGCGACGAAGCCGCGATCGTGGTCGCCAACGGCCGGGATGCCGAGGTGCTGGTGTTCGACCTGCCGCCGCTGGAATGACGCCGGCGCCGGGCTTGGCATAATCGGGCGGTCACCCACCGGGAGCCGCCCGTGCGCCGAACCGCCCTGCTTTCCGTCCTGATGCTGGCCGCGCCCGCGGCCCCCGCCGTGGCGCCCGCGCTCGACCCGGTGGTCGAGGCGGTCCGCGAGACCTTCGAGGTACCGGGCATCGCCGTCGCCATCGTCAAGGACGGCGAGGTCGTGCTGGCCCGCGGCTGGGGCCAGCGCGAACAGGGCCGGCCGGAGCCGGTGGACGCCGGCACCCGCTTCGCCATCGCCTCCCAGACCAAGGCCTTCACCGCCGCGTCGCTGTCGATCCTGGCCGACGAAGGCAAGCTCTCGCTCGACGACCGCGTCATCGAGCACCTGCCCTGGTTCCAGATGAGCGATCCCTTCGTCACGCGCGAGATGCGCCTGCGCGACCTGCTCACCCACCGCAGCGGCCTGGCGCTCGGCGCCGGCGACCTGCTGTTCTGGCCGACCACCACGCACCCGACCCGCGAGATCGTCCGGCGCCTGCGCCACGTGCCCCTGGAGACCAGCTTCCGGGCCCAGTACGCCTACGACAACGTGCTCTACGCGGTGGCGCAGCTGGTGATCGAGGAAGTCTCGGGCCTGTCCTTCGGCGACTTCGTGCACGAGCGCATCTTCGTGCCGGTGGGCATGGACGGCGCGGTGATCAACAGCGACCACCTGCCGGCCGGCGCCAACGCCGCCACCGGCCACGCCCAGCCCGGTTTCTCCGGCCCGCTGGTGACCGTGCCGCCGATGACCTGGTCGAACAACCAGGGCGCGGGCGGCATCTACGCCAGCGTCGACGACATCGCCAAGTGGATGCGCGTGCAGCTCGACGGCGGCGTGCTCGGCGGCAACGAGGACGGCAGCGAGCGCCGGCTGTTCAGCGCCGAACGGCACCGGGCGATGTGGGAGCTGGTGACGCCGATCCGCATCCCGGCCGAGCCGGCGGTGCCGGCGCTGGCGCCGGCGCTGCCCCAGTTCGCCGGTTATGGCGAAGGCTGGTCGGTGAGCGAGTACCGCGGGCAGCGGCTGGTCTGGCACACCGGCGGCTGGCCGGGCATGGTGTCGCGGGTCACGCTGGTGCCGCAGCTCGACCTGGGCATCGTGGTGCTGACCAACCAGGAGGTCGGCGCCGCCTTCAACGCCGTCACGATGGAAGCGCTCGACCACTACCTGGGCGCGCCCGACACCGACTGGGTGGCGGCCTACGCCGCCGCGGTGGCCAAGGGCCGGGAGAAGGCCGACGAGAAGTGGTCCGGGCACCTCAAGGCGCGCGACCGCCGCAGCAAGCCGTCCCTGCCCCTGTCCGGCTACGCCGCCACCTATGCCGACCCGTGGTACGGCGAGGTGGTGGTGGCCAAGGAAGGCGGCCGGCTGGTGATGCGCTTCGCCCACACCGCCGCGCTGGTGGGCACGCTCGAACACTGGCAGCACGACACCTTCCTGGTGCGCTGGCACGACCGCGCCCTCAACGCCGACGCCTTCGCCAGCTTCGCGCTCGACCCGGACGGCAAGGTGCGCGAGCTGCGCATGGAGGCCGCGTCCTCGCTCACCGACTTCAGTTTCGACTTCCACCACCTGCGGCTGGTGCCCAAGGGCTGAGATGGAACACCGCTTCCGCGACCGCCGCGACGCCGGCCAGGCCCTTGCCCGGGCCCTCGCCGGCTGGCGCGGCGTGCCTGGCCTGCAGGTGCTGGCGCTGCCGCGCGGCGGCGTGCCGGTGGCCGCCGAGGTGGCCACGGCGCTCGACGCGCCGCTGGACGTGCTGGTGGTGCGCAAGGTCGGCTGGCCGGCGCAGCCCGAAGTGGCGCTGGCGGCCATCGCCAGCGGCGGCGCGATGGTGACCAATCCGCATGTGCTGGCGGTGGCCGGCGTGGAGCCGGACGAACTGGAGGCGCTGGCGGCGGCAGAACGACGCGAGCTCGAGCGGCGCGAACGCGCCTACCGCGGTGGCCGCCCGCCCCTGGACGTGGCCGGGCGGCCGGTGCTGGTGGTCGACGATGGCCTGGCCACCGGCGCCACCATGCTGGCGGCGCTGTCGGCGCTGCGGGCGCTGGACGTCGGCAAGCTGGGCGTGGCGGTGCCGGTGGGCTCGCCGGAGTCGGTGCGGCGCTGCCGGGAACTGGCCGATGAGGTGACCTGCCTGCTCACGCCGCGTGATTTCGGCGCGGTGGGCGCCTATTACGATCTGTTCCCGCAGGTGGCGGACGAGGAAGTCCGCCACCTGCTGTCACGCTGAGGCTTCAGCCCACCCGCACCAGGCGGTGGCTCGAGGCCGTGGCATAGCTGCGGTCCTGGGCGTAGCCGCTGGAGCGGCCGTAGCCGGTGCCGAAGTCACGCTGGCGGTAGCGGTCGACGCGGGCCGGGGCGGTGGCTTCGGCCAGCACGGCCACCGGGGTGGCGGGTTTGGCGACGG
Source organism: Arenimonas caeni (assembly GCF_003024235.1). Taxonomy (GTDB): domain Bacteria; phylum Pseudomonadota; class Gammaproteobacteria; order Xanthomonadales; family Xanthomonadaceae; genus Arenimonas; species Arenimonas caeni. The sequence goes on from NZ_KZ679094.1 coordinate 47,948, forward strand.
CCGCCCGGGTCACCGGCACGGACGCGACCGGGCGGGTCGGGAACAGGCGGTAGAAGGAATTCAGGGCTTTCATGGTCGGGGCCTCGTGAGTTGGTGTGCTGGTAATCTACAACACCTAAGCGCACCCGCCATGGGCCGGAAGTCATGCCCTGTAAATTATTGATCTCCGGTTAATTTTCCCGGGCACCGGGACGCGGCTCAGGCCCCCGCCGGCCCCAGGATACGGTCGAGCGCGGCCAGCAGGTCCCTCGCCTCGCCGGCCTGGGGGTGCCCCGGGTGGCTGGCCAGCAGGGCCCGGAGGCGGTCGCGGGCGGCCGCGTCCTGGCCCAGGCGTTCGCTCTGCAGCCGGGCCGCGACCAGCACGACCCCGGGCAGTTCGGGGCTGGCCGGGAAGCGCGATTCGAAGTCCCGGGCCAGGGCCACCGCCAGCTGCGACTGGCCCTGCCGCGCCGCCAGCGCCACCAGCCTGGCGATCTGCTCGGGAAGCGCGAGCCGAAAGTCCGGCACGCGCGCCATCGTGTCGGCGGCCACGGCCAGGGCGGCCTTGTCCTTGCCGGTGACCAGCAGGCTGGAGACGTATTCGCGGTCGTGCGCGGCCAGCGCGGCGAGGTCGCCGGCGGCGACGAGGTAGCGACGGTACTGCTCGTGCACCGGGTCCGACGCGCCGCGGCCCCGGAACAGGCCGGCCAGGCGTTCGGCGGCCGCGGCCGGCTCGCCCCTGGCGGCGAGATCGGCAGCCAGCGCCATGGCCTCGTCCTCGACCGGATTGGCATAGGTGGCGCGCGCCACCGCCGGCGTGATGTCCAGGCCAAGCGCGTCGGCATGCCGGTGCAGCAGGTCGCCGAGCACGTGGTAGGACGCCACCAGCACGAACAGCGAGACGAAGCCGGCCGGCACCAGGCCGATGCCGCCCAGCGCCGACTGCAGCGCCCAGGCCGCGAATTCCGACGCGATCGCCAGCACGGTGAACACCGCCACCACGCCGAAGTACGGCAGGCCGATGCGACCGATCAGCTCGAACCAGGCCAGCGGGTTGAGGGCATTGAGGAGGCTGTGGTTGATCGACAGCAGCATCACCGCCGCCGGCATGAACAGCACGATCACCGCCAGCAGCGCCAGCGCGGGCAACGGGCCGACCCAGCGCGCCACGGCCAGCAGCGCCACCGTGGCCAGCACGCCCAGCACGATCTGCTCGACGCCGTCGCCGTCGGTGGCCATCAGGTCCTCGCCGTGCAGGGCCTCGTAGCGGCCGTGCGCGGTGTTCACCAGCGCCTCGACCGCCAGCTTGTAGCCCATCACCCAGAACGCCAGTTCGAACAGCAGGCCCAGGATATTGGGCGCGTGCGCCAGCAGGCGGAACAGCGCCAGCGCCGCCATGAAGGCCAGCATGGCCTTCGTGGCCGGATACGCCAGCAGCGAAGGCAGGCGCGGCAGCAGGGGTTCGGGTCGGCGCGGGCTCGGGCTCACTCGGTGTCCTCCACAGGCGAGCCCCGAGTTTATTCGGCCTTGGGGCTCCAGACGATGTTCACCGAGGTCAGGGTGTCGGTACGCTCGGTGCCCACCGGCACCTCGGTGTTGTGGCGGACCTGGTAGGCGGCCTTGAGCGCCAGCGACTTGTTGATGCTCACGGCGATGCCGATGTCGTTCTGGGCGAAGGTGTTGTCGTCGGCCGCCTCGACCAGCAGCGTGTTGAAGAAGCGCGTGCTGTCGGTGAGCTGGTGCTTGTACTCGCCGAAACCGCGCAGCAGCGCGCTGGTCTCGTCCTCGCCGGTCTCCGACCCGCGCGCCAGGCGCACGCCGGGGCCACCTTCGAGTTGCAGGCTGCGGTGCTCGTCGCGCAGCAGCCAGGTGCCGTAGTTGAGCGCGAAGGTGCCCTGGTAGTCGTAGGCGGCGAAATCATCGTTCTCGTAGCGCGCGGCGGCGCCGAGGTAGCTGCGCTCGCCGAGCTTGCGGGCGCTCCTGGCGCCGATCTCGTAGCGGTTGGCGGTCAGGTCGTCGTTGCTCTCGGTGCGCAGGGCGGCCAGGTGGTAGTCGTGGGTCCAGTCGGCGTCCTCGCCGGTGAGGCCGAAGCGGCCGTTGACGCTGGTGGTGTCCGAGTTGCCGGACGTGGCGACGATGCCCAGCTCGGCGCTCGGCTGCCACTGGGCGCTGGCGACGGCGGACGCGGCCAGCAGCGGCAGCGCGGTAAGGAGACGGATCATGCGTGGCAGGCTCCCTGCAGGCGATGGGCCGCCAATTACAGCCGCCCGCGCATGAACGCCGCGCTAAGCGCTGCCCTGGGGCAGCGCACGCTCGATCAGCAGGTCCCAGGCCGGACCGGCCGGCAGCGTGCCGTAGGCCAGGCCCTGGCCGCCGCCCAGGCGGGCGGCGCAGAAGGCCGCCGCCGCCGGCGCAGGCGCGCCGCGCAGCAACAACGACGCCTGCAGGGCCAGCGCCATGCGTTCGGCCAGCCGACGCGCGGCCGCCTCGAGTGCGTCCGGCGGCTGCTGCAGGAAGGCGCGCAGGGCGTCGATCTCGGCGTCGAGCGCCGGGTCGCCGCCACGCGCCCGCTCGAGCTCGGCGAAGTAGGCATCCACGCAGCCGGGCTCGCGGGTCATGGCGCGCAGCACGTCCAGGCACTGGATGTTGCCGCTGCCTTCCCAGATCGAGTTGAGCGGCGACTGCCGGAACAGGCGCGGCATGCCGCCCTCCTCCACGTAACCCACGCCCCCCAGGCACTCCATGGCCTCGGCGGTGAAGCCCGGCGCGCGCTTGCACACCCAGTACTTGCCCAGGGCCGTGGTCAGGCGCGCGAACGCGGCCTCGCCCGGGTCGCGCCCGCTGGCGTCGACGGCGCGCGCCACGCGGAAGGCAAGCGCCGTGGCCGCCTCCGACTCCAGCGCCAGGTCGGCCAGCACGTTGCGCATCAGTGCGTGTTCGCAAAGCAGCTTGCCGAACGTCTGCCGGTGGCGGGCGAAGTGCAGCGCCTGCACCAGGGCCTGGCGCATCAGGCTGGCCGAACCGAGCAGGCAGTCCAGGCGGGTCAGCGCCACCATCTGCAGGATGGTGGCCACGCCGCGGCCCTCCTCGCCGACCCGCCAGGCGAGGGCGCCGTGGAATTCCACCTCCGCGCTGGCGTTGCTCCAGTCGCCGAGCTTGTCCTTCAGGCGCTGGATGCGGATGCCGTTGCGGGCGCCGTCGGGCGCGAAGCGCGGCAGCAGGAAACAGGTCAGGCCCCCTTCGGCCTGGGCGAGCACCAGGAAGGCGTCGCACATCGGCGCCGAGAAGAACCATTTGTGGCCCACCAGCTGGTACAGCGGCGCCGGGCCGGCGCCGGCCACCGGCGTGGCGCGGGTGGCGTTGGAGCGCACGTCCGAGCCGCCCTGTTTCTCGGTCATGCCCATGCCGATGGTGACGCCGGGCTTGTCCCAGCCGGGCGCGTGGCGCGGGTCGTAGCGCGCGGCGCACACGCGCGGCAGCCAGCCGGCAGCCAGCCCCGGCTCATGCTGCAGGGCGGGCACGCAGGCGTAGGTCATGGTCAGCGGGCAACTGGTGCCCTGGTCGGCCTGGTTGTGCAGGAACATCAGCGCCGCGCGCGCCACGTGCGCGCCCGGGCGGCCGGCATGGCGCCAGGCGAAGTTGGGCACGCCATGTTCAATCGCCGTGGCCATCAGCTGGTGGTAGGCCGGGTGGAACTCGACGTCGTCGAGGCGATGGCCGCGCGGGTCGAAGGGATGGAACACCGGCCGGTGGGCGTTTGCCAGGCGACCGGATTCCATCAACTCGTTGCCGGCCAGCCTGCCGTAGGCGGCGATTTCGTCGACGGCCCAGTCGCCGCCCTCGCGCGCCACCGCCTCGCGCAGCGGCCGGTCGTCGCGCCACAGGTCGCGCGGCCAGGGCGACGGCGGCTGGTTCCCGACCACGTGGGTGGTGAAGCGTTCGCGCGTATCCATGCGGGTTCCCCATTGGGCGGCCCCATTCTGCCCCCGCCCCGGTGGCCATCGCCAATCCGGCGGCGGCCGGCCTATGATCGGGCGCCAGCACCGGGAGCCCGCGACTGAAACCGACCCTCAAGCGCATCACCGCCGTCCTGCCGGTGCAGGCCATCGAACCCTCGCTTGCGTTCTGGGAGGCCGTGGGCATGGCGCGCACCGCCGAGGTGCCGCATGGCGGGGCGCTGGGCTTCGTGATCCTTGCCGGCCACGGGGTCGAGCTGATGCTGCAGAGCCACGCATCGATCGCCGACGACATGCCCTCGCTCGCCGACGAGGCGGCCGCGGGCAAGGCCTTCCTGTTCATCGAGGTCGACGACATCGACGCCATCGAACGCGCGCTGGCCGGGCAGCCGCAGGCTTTCCCGCGCCGGACCACTTTCTACGGCGCCACCGAGGTCGGCTACCGCGAGCCCGGCGGGCACCTGGTCACCTTCGCCATGTTCAGCGGCGGCGGGCAATGAGCCGATGAACGCCGACGGCCGGGTTTAGAGCACGCATGCAGCCAGGCTGCGGGACACTGCCCACCGTGAAGAACCCACGCCGCCGCAAGCCCGACGACCCGGAGCGCACCGAAACCCTGCGCCTGCCGGACGGCCGCACGCTCTGGCTGCGCCCGGTGCAGCCGGCCGATGCCGCGCCGATGGCCGGCGCCTTCTCCCTGCTCACCGAGGACGAAGTGCGGCGGCGCTACCTGCATCCGGTCAAGGCGCTTTCGGAAAAATACCTCGGCGCCCTGGTCAACCCGGTGCCGGGCCGCGATTTCGTCGTGGTGGCGGCCGAGCCGCTGCCGCCGGGCGAGGCCCTGGTGGGCGCGGTGGCCCGGCTTGATCGCGACCCCTGCGGCGACACCGCCGAGTTCGCCATCCTCGTCTCGCATTTCCTGGCCGGCCAGGGCCTGGGCAAGGCGATGATGCGCCGGCTGGTGGAATGGGCCGAGGCCCACGGCATCCGCCAGCTCTGGGGCGACGTGCTCGACGACAACACCTCGATGATCGCCCTGTCCCAGGCCATCGGCTTCCGGCGCGAGCACATCCCCGGCTCCGGCGGCCAGGTCCGGGTCTGGCTCGACCTGAAGCCGGGCATGTGAAACGGCCGACACGCCGGCTGCGCTAAACTCCGCGGCCTCATGAAAGACCCCCGACTCCCCAGCGCGCCCCGCCCCCGCGCGGGCCAACGGCGCGCCGCCTGGCGCGCGCCCGCCAGCGCCAGCCTCGCCGCCCTCGCCCTGGCCGAGACCGCCCGCCACCACGACGGCCTGGTGCTCGCGGTCACCCGCGACAGCCACGCCGCCCAGGCGCTCGAGCACGACCTGCGAGTTTTCGCCGGCGAAGGCGACGCGGCCCTGCCGGTGCTGCACTTCGCCGACTGGGAAACCCTGCCCTACGACCTGTTCAGCCCGCACCCGGACATCGTCAGCCAGCGCGTGGCCGCGCTGTACCGGCTGCCGACCACGCGCAAGGGCGTGCTGGTGGTGCCGGTGGCCTCGCTGATGCAGCGGCTGCCGCCGCCCGACTGGATCGCCGGCAACACGCTCGACCTGCGCAATGGCCAGCGCCTGGACCTCGACGCCGAAAAGCGACGGCTCGAGGCCGCCGGCTACCGCAACGTCCCGCAGGTGCTCGACCCGGGCGACTTCGCCGTGCGCGGCGCCCTGCTCGACCTCTACCCCATGGGCGCCGACCGCCCCTATCGCATCGAGCTGTTCGACGACCAGATCGACTCGCTGCGCAGCTTCGACCCCGAGACCCAGCGCTCCGACCACCCGGTCGACAGCGTGCGCCTGCTGCCGGCGCGCGAGTTCCCGCTCGACGAGGCCAGCACCCGGCGCGTGCGCGAGCGCCTGAGCGAACGCTTCGATTTCGACCCGCGCCGCTGCCCGCTCTACCAGGACCTCAAGGCGGGCGGCACGCCGGCCGGCATCGAGTACTACCTGCCGTTGTTCTTCGAGCGCACCGCCAGCCTGTTCGAGCACCTTTCCGGCGACACCCTGCTGGTGCTGGCCGACGGCGTGGCGGAAGCCGCCGAGGCCTTCTGGCAGCAGACCGGGGAACGCTGGGAACAGCGCCGGCACGACCTGGAGCGGCCGATCCTGCCCCCGGGCGAGCTCTACCTGGCTCCCGAGGAACTGCGCGCGGCCTTCAACCGCGCCGAACGCGTCGAGATGCTGGCGGCCGGGCACCCGCAGGCCGACAAGGCCACCGCCCTGCCCGAGCAGCCCGCGCCCAGCCTGCCCTGGAGCCAGAAGGGCGGCGACCCCGGCAGCGCCCTGCACGGCTTCCTGCGCGCCTATCCGGGCCGCGTGCTGCTGGCGGCCGACTCGGCCGGGCGCCGCGAGGCACTGATCGAGCTGCTGGCCGGCGCCGACATCCGCCCGGTGGTGCTGCCGGACTGGCAGGCCTTCCTCGACGGCGATGCGCGCTTCGCCATCACCGTCGCGGCGCTCGAGGATGGCTTCGCGCTGCAGGAGCCGGCGCTGGCCGTGCTCACCGAACGCCAGCTCTTCCCCGAGCGCGCCGAGCAGTCGCGGCGCCGGCGCAAGGCCGTGCGCGACCCGGATGCGGTGCTGCGCGACCTGAGCGAGATCGCCATCGGCGCGCCGATCGTGCACGAGGACCACGGCGTGGGCCGCTACCAGGGCCTGGTGGTGCTCGACGCCGGCGGCGTCGGCGGCGAGTTCCTGCAGATCGAGTACGCCAAGGGCGACAAGCTCTACGTGCCGGTTTCCCAGCTGCAGCTGGTGAGCCGCTATTCGGGCGCCTCGCCCGAACACGCGCCGCTGCATTCGCTCGGCGGCGAGGCCTGGGAAAAGGCCAGGCGCAAGGCCGCCGAGAAGGTGCGCGACGTGGCCGCCGAACTGCTCGAGATCCAGGCCCGCAGGCACGCCCGCAAAGGCCTGGCGCTGCCGCTGGACCGTTCGATGTACGAGCCGTTCGCGGCCACCTTCCCGTTCGAGGAAACGCCGGACCAGCTCGCCGCCATCAACGCCGTGGTCGCCGACCTCGGACAGCCTCAGCCCATGGACCGCGTGGTCTGCGGCGACGTCGGCTTCGGCAAGACCGAGGTCGCGGTCCGCGCCGCCTTCGTCGCCGCCACCGCCGGCAAGCAGGTGGCGGTGCTGGTGCCGACCACGCTGCTGGCCGAGCAGCACTACCGCAATTTCCGCGACCGCTACGCCGACTGGCCGATCCGGGTCGAGGTGCTCAGCCGCTTCAAGTCGGCCAAGGAGATCAAGGCCGCGCTGGCCCTGCTGGCCGAGGGCAAGATCGACGTCATCGTCGGCACCCACCGCCTGCTGCAGCCCGACGTGAAGTTCCGGGACCTGGGCCTGGTGATCGTCGACGAAGAGCAGCGCTTCGGCGTGCGCCAGAAGGAGGCCCTGAAGGCGCTGCGCGCCGAGGTGCACCTGCTCACGCTCACCGCCACGCCGATCCCGCGCACGCTGAACATGGCCATGAGCGGGCTGCGCGAGCTGAGCATCATCGCCACGCCGCCGGCGCACCGCCTGGCGGTGCAGACGGTGGTGACGCCCTGGGACCCGGCCCTGCTGCGCGAGGCCTTCCAGCGCGAGCTGGCGCGCGGCGGCCAGGTGTACTTCCTGCACAACGAAGTCGACACGATCGAGAAGACGGCGCGCGAGCTGGCCGAACTGGTGCCGGCCGCGCGCATCCGCATCGCCCACGGCCAGATGCCCGAGCGCGAGCTCGAACAGGTGATGCTCGACTTCCACCGCCAGCGCTTCAACGTGCTGGTGTGCACGACGATCATTGAGTCTGGCATCGACATCCCCAGCGCCAACACCATCATCATCCACCGCGCCGACCGCTTCGGCCTGGCCCAGCTGCACCAGCTGCGCGGCCGCGTCGGCCGCAGCCACCACCGCGCCTATGCCTACCTGGTGGTGCCGGACAAGAAGACGCTCACCTCCGACGCCGCCAAGCGGCTCGAGGCCCTGGCTTCGCTCGAGGAGCTGGGCGCGGGCTTCACCCTGGCCACGCACGACCTGGAGATCCGCGGCGCCGGCGAGCTGCTGGGCGAGGACCAGAGCGGCCAGATGGCCGAGATCGGTTTCTCGCTCTACACCGAGCTGCTCGAGCGCGCGGTGAAGTCGATCAAGTCCGGCAAGCTGCCCGACTTCGACCCGGCCACGCGCCACGGCGCCGAAGTCGAGCTCAATGTCCCGGCGCTGATCCCCGAGGACTACCTGCCCGACGTGCATGCGCGCCTGACGCTGTACAAGCGCGTGGCCTCGGCCCGCGACGCCGAGGCGCTCAAGGAGTTGCAGGTGGAGATGGTCGACCGCTTCGGCCTGCTGCCCGAGCCGGCCAAGCAGCTCTTCGCCGTGGCCGAGCTCAAGCTCGAGGCCACGCCGCTGGGCATCCGCAAGCTCGAGCTGGGCCCGACCGGCGGACGCTGCCATTTCGTGCCGCAGCCGGCGATCGACCCGATGTCGGTGATCCGGCTGATCCAGTCCCAGCCCAAGGTGTATTCGATGGACGGCCCGGACAAGCTGCGCATCCGCATGGACCTGCCCGACGCCGGATCGCGCCTGCGCACGGCGCGCGGCCTGCTGGCGCTGCTGGCGAGGGGCTGAGCCGGCGGCGCGGCGGCGCTATGCTGGGGCTCCCCGACGCGGATGCCCCGCCATGACCCTGCTGCGCCTGCTGATGCTCGTCGCCTGCCTCGCCACCGCCCTGCCCGCCCACGCCCACGACGGCATCGTGGTGGTCGTGGTGCGCCACGCCGAGAAGGCCGACGACTCGCGCGACCCGCCGCTGGCCCAGGCCGGCGAGGCCCGCGCCGACGCGCTGGCCGCGACGCTGGCGGGTACGAAGCTCGACCTCGCCGTCAGCACGCAGTTCCGGCGCACCCGCCAGACCGCCGCACCGGCCGCGGCGGCCGCGGGCATCGAGGTCGGCGAGCGCCCCATCGACGCCGCCAACGCGGCCACCTACGCCGGCGAGCTCGCGCGCGAGCTGCGCGCCCTGCCGCCGGGCAGCACCGCGCTGGTGGTCGGCCACAGCAACACCGTGCCCGGCATCGTCGAAGCCTTGTCCGGCCAGCCCGCGGCGCCAATGCCCGAGACCGAATACGACCGCTACACCGTGGTGGTGCTCGACGCCGACGGCACCGCCCGGGTCATCACCAGTCGCTACTGAGGAGGCCGCGATGGCGCTCGAGATCGAAGGACGCGAACACGACCTGGGCGGCGGCTTCACCGTGCGCCGGCTGCTGCCGCACGCGAAGTGCCGCAGCGTCGGCCCCTTCGTCTTCTTCGACCACATCGGCCCGGCCGAGGTGCCGGCCGAACACCCGATGGCGGTGCGCCCGCATCCGCACATCGGCCTGGCCACGGTCACCTTCCTCTGGGAAGGCGCGATCATGCACCGCGACAGCCTGGGCTACGCGCAGGAAATCCTGCCCGGCGACGTGAACTGGATGACCGCCGGGCGCGGCATCGTGCACTCCGAGCGCACGCCCGAACGCCTGCTGGGCAAGCCGCAGCGCATGCACGGCCTGCAGACCTGGGTGGCGCTGCCGAAGGAGCACGAGGAAACCGCGCCCGACTTCGCCCACCACCCGGCCGCCACCCTGCCCGTGGTCGAACTGCCCGGCGTGCGCCTGTGCGTGGTGGCCGGCGACGGGTTCGGCGAGACCTCGCCGGTGAAGGTGCTGGCGCGCACGCTGTACGTGTCGATGGAACTCTCGGCCGGCGCGGCGCTGCCGATCCCGGCCGACCACGCCGAACGCGCGCTCTACCCCGTCGAGGGCGAGCTCACGCTCGACGGCGAGCCCTTGGCCCTGGGCCGGCTGCGGGTGCTCGACCCGGGCAGCGAGCCGGTGCTGCGCGCCGGCTGCGATGCCCGGGTGATGCTGCTCGGCGGCGAGCCGCTCGACGGCCGGCGGCACGTGTGGTGGAACTTCGTGTCCAGTTCGCGCGAGCGCATCGAACAGGCCAAGGCCGACTGGGCCGCCGACCGCATGGGCCGGGTGCCCGGGGAAACCGAGCGCATCCCGCTGCCCGAGCGCTGAGCCCGGGCACGCGTCGGCTAGAAGCGGCCGGACTGGAAGTCGAAGAAGGCCTGGCGCAGCTCGTCCTGGGTGTTCATCACGAACGGGCCGTAGCGCGCCACCGGCTCGCGCAGGGGCTTGCCGGCGACCAGGATCAGGCGGGTATCGGCCTCGCGACCCTCGAGTGCCACCGCGCCGCCTTCGCCCAGCACCGCCAGTTCGCGCGCCTGCACGGTGGCCGCGCCGGTCCCTTCGCCGAGCCGGGCGCTGCCTTCGTACACATAGGCGAAGGCGCTGTGGCCTTCCGGCAGGGCATGCACGTAGCGATCGCCCGCGCCCAGGCGCAGGTCCAGATAGGTCGGCTCGGTGGCCGGCTGCACGATCGGGCCCTGCACGCCGGCGACCTCGCCGGCGATCACCCTGGCGCGCACGCCCGGGGCGGCGTCCACTTCCGGGAAGCGCCCGGGGCCGTATTCCTGGTACTTCGGCGCGGTCATCTTCTCGCGCGCCGGCAGGTTCACCCACAGCTGGAAGCCGCGCATGCGGCCCTCCTCCTGCTCGGGCATCTCCGAGTGCACGATCCCGCGCCCGGCGGTCATCCACTGCACGGCGCCGGGCACGAGCACGCCTTCGTTGCCCTTGTTGTCCTTGTGGCGCATGCGCCCCTCGAGCATGTAGGTGACGGTCTCGAAGCCGCGGTGCGGATGGGAGGGGAAACCGGCCAGGTAGTCCTCGGGACGGTCGGTGCCGAACTCGTCGAGCATCAGGAAAGGATCGAGCTCGGGCAGCTGCGGCGTGCCGATGACGCGGGTGAGCTTCACGCCGGCGCCGTCGGACGCCGGCATGCCGCGCAGGGTGCGCAGGACGGGGCGGATCACGGTGGCCATGGGTTTCTCCGGTTCGCTGCCCCGGTCGGGGCGATGGACAGACTATGCGGCCGGGGCGCCCCGGATTCGAGCCGGGAGGGCCGCAACACTGGGTTGCGGGGCCTGCCCGGGCCGGCGTGAAGGCCGGAGCGGGCCATGTCATGCGTTCTAACAGGCAGCCCACCCACTTCCCCCCGAGATGGCCCTGCGCGACATGCCCACAGCCCGCCGCCGACCCGGCCCCGTGCCTGCCCCGCCCGCAGCGGAGCGGCTGCCGACCCTGGTGGCCCCGCGCCTCCAGCTGCGCTGGATCGAAGCCCACGACCTCGAGGACCTGTACGCGGTCTTTTCCGACCCCGACGTGATGCGTTTCTGGAGCCACGAGGCCTGGCCGCACCGCGACGAGGCCGAGATCTACCTCGAGGCCATCCACCGCGGCTTCGAGCGCGGCGACCTGTTCCAGTGGGGCATCGCCCTGCGCGGCGACGACCGGCTGGTCGGCACCACCACGCTCTATGCCATCGACCACGCCCAGGGCCGCGCCGAAGTCGGCTTCGCGCTGGCCCGCGAGCACTGGGGCCGGCGCTACGCCCGGGAGGCGCTGACGGTGCTGCTCGACCAGGCCTTCGGCCCGATGGGCCTGCGCCGGCTCGAGGCCGACGTCGACCCGCGCAACCAGGGCTCGCTGCGCACGCTCGAGGCCCTGGGTTTCCGGCGCGAGGGCTACCTTCGCCAGCGCTGGCGGGTGGCCGGGGAACTGCAGGACAGCGTGATCATGGGCCTGCTGGCCAGCGACTGGAGCCACCCGGCCTGAGCACCGCCCGGCCCCGGCCGGTTTGACAGCCCCCGCGACCGCGCCGACCATGGCAGCCCCGAACCCACGGAGCCGGCCATGATCCTGCGCTACAGCCTGATCGCGTCCGCCCTGCTGCTGGCCGCCTGCGGCCGCCAGGACGCCGCCCCCGCAGCCGACGAACCGGCCGCCGCCAGCAGCGGCGACCAGGTCGTCTACGTCTACAACTGGTCGGACTACGTCGCCGAGGACACCCTCGCGAACTTCGAGGCCGAGACCGGCATCCGCGTCGTCTACGACACCTACGACGCCAACGAGATGCTCGAGACCAAGCTCATGGCCGGCGCCTCCGGCTACGACGTGGTCTTCCCCTCGGCCCGCCCGTTCGCCCAGCGCCACATCCAGGCCGGCATCTACGGCCAGCTCGACAAGTCGAAGCTGCCCAACCTGGCCAACCTCGACGCCGACCTGCTTGAGGGCCTGCAGGACGTCGACCCGGGCAACGCCCACGCCGTGCCCTACATGTGGGGCACCACCGGCCTGGGCATCAACGTGGCCAAGGTGAAGGCCGCCCTGGGCGAGGACGCGCCGCTCGATTCCTGGTCGCTGCTGTTCGACCCGGCCAACGCCGCCAAGCTCGCCGCCTGCGGCATCGCCGTGCTCGACGACGAGCAGGAAACCTTCGCCGCCGCGCTGATCTGGCAGGGCCGCGACGCCAACGCCCTCGCCGGCGACGAGACCGAGGTGGTCAGCACGGCCTATGCCGGCATCCGACCGCACATCAAGTATTTCCACTCCTCGCGCTACATCGACGACCTGGCCAACGGCGACATCTGCATCGCCATGGGCTATTCGGGCGACGTGTTCCAGGCCCGCGACGCCGCGGCCGAGGCCGAGAACGGCATCGAGATCGAGTACATCATCCCGAAGGAAGGCGCGGTGCGCTGGGTCGACCTGATGGCGATCCCGGCCGATGCGCCGCACGCCGACAACGCCCACGCGTTCATCAACTACCTGCTCAAGCCGGAAGTCTCGGCGGGCATCGTCGATTACGTTTCCTACGCCAGCCCGAACACGGCGGCGCTGGAGTTCATCGACCCGGAAATCGCCGCCGACCCGGGCGTGTACCCGCCGGCCGGGGTGATGGACAAGCTGGTCGACCCGGTGACCCTGCCGCAGGAAACCACCCGCGAACGCGTGCGCGCCTGGACCACCATCAAGACCGGCCAGTAATCGCGACGCATGGCATGGACGACGGCGCGCCCCACCCGGGCGCGCCGTTTTCTTTTCAGCGCATCGAGCGCGGGCGGATGGCGCGCGAGACGCGCCGGGAATACACGTACACCGTGGCCGGCGGCACGTTCCACCAGGTGAAGCTGCCGCGCCGGGCGACCAGGTCCAGGTCGTCCAGGACCTCCCGGTTCACCGGGTTGGCCGGACCGTAGGTGAACTGCACGAAGCGGCCCTCGGGCTGCAGGCAGTCGAAGGCCGCCGCCAGGATGGCCTGCTGGGTCGGGCGCGGCATCGACAGCAGGCCGAGGCCGGAAACCACCGCATCGGCCGGGGACGATTCGTCGAAGCCATGCTGGCGCGCCACGGCGCCCAGGTCGCGGGCGTCGGCACAGGCCACCTGCACCTGCGGGAAGTGCCGCTGCAGGTGCTGGTGCAGTTCCTCGTTGAGCTCGAGCACCAGCAGGTCGCGCGGAGAAATGCCGTGGTCGAGCAGGGCCCGGGTGAACACCCCGGTGCCGCCACCGAGTTCGACCACCCGGCGGGCCCCGTTCGGCAGTTCGGACATCATCTGCCGGGCCAGCTGCCGGCTCGAAGGCGAGATGGCCGCCACGCCCCGGGGGTTCTTCAGCCATTGGCGGAAGAAGGTCCAGGTGTGGACAAGCGCGGATTGCGGAGTTCGATCCATGGCGTGAGCATACTGCGCCCGGTCGTGTTTCGTACCGGTTAAGCGCGACCCCCAGAGACTGGACCAGGCCCCCTGTCGAGGAAACCTGCCATGCGTCATGCCCTCGCCCTTGCCCTCCCCCTGGCCGCCGCCACGGCGCTGCTGGCCGGCTGCGCCACTCAGGCCACCACGCCCCCCGACGGCAGCGCCGCCGTGCCGCATCCGGTCGAGTGCATCGACCCGTCGCTCGTACGCGGCTGGGTCTACGTCGACGACGAGCAGCTGCTGGTCGACGCCGGCCGGCGCAAGTATCGCGTCCGCCTGGCCGAACGCTGCTTCGCGCTGGGCACTTCGCCCGGCCTGGTGTTCAAGGGCGACCACGTCAGCAACCGCGTCTGCGGCCACGCCGGCGAGTACGTGGTGTTCGCGCACGAGCGCTGCCGCATCCACCGGGTCGAGCGCATCGACGACGAGACCTACGGGAAGCTGCGCGACGCCAACCGGGCCCGCGGCGAAGTGCGCGCGGGCCAGGGCGACTGAGGCTCAGCGCGCCCGCAGCTCCCAGCAGCGGTGGATGCGCGGGTTGCGGGCGAAGTCCGGCGCGATCGTGTCCGGGCTGATCTCGCGCACCTGCGCGAAGGCCGACACCGCGGCTTCGTCCAGGCGGAAACGCCGGTAATTGTTCGAAAACAGCAGCAGCCCGCCCGGGGCCAGCCGCGCCATCGTGGCGCGCAGCAGCCGCACGTGGTCGCGCTGGGTGTCGAAGTCGGCGGCGCGGGCCGAGTTCGAGAACGTCGGCGGGTCGCAGAACACCAGGTCGTACTGGCCGCGGTCGGCCTCCAGCCAGGCCATGGCATCGGCCTGCACCAGCTGGTGCTGGCGGCCGGTGGCGCCATTGAGCGCGAGGTTGCGGCCGGCCCATTCAAGGTAGGTGGCCGAGAGGTCGACGCTGGTGGTGCTGGCGGCGCCGCCCGCCGCGGCCTGCACGCTGGCCGCGCCGGTGTAGCAGAACAGGTTCAGGAAGCGCTTGCCGCCGGCCTCGCGGGCGATGCGCAGGCGCAGCGGCCGGTGGTCGAGGAACAGGCCGGTGTCGAGGTAGTCGAACAGGTTCACCTGCAGGCGCGCCGCGCCCTCGCTCACGACGAAGAACTCGCCGCGCTGGTCCATGCGCCCGTACTTGCTGCCACCCTTGCCGCGGGCGCGGGTCTTGATGGCCACCTGGGCCGGCGGCACGGCGAACACCTCGCGCACGGCGTCGAGCAGCTCGCCGAAACGGCGGCGGGTGTCGGCCTCCGGGATCGAGGACGGGGCCTCGTACTCCTGCACGTGCACGAAGGTGCGGGCCGGGCCACCGTCCTCTTCGTACACGTCCACCGCCGCGGCGTATTCGGGCAGGTCGGCGTCGTAGGCGCGGAAGCACGACACGCCCTCGCGGCCGCGCCAGCCCTTTGAATTGCGCAGGTTCTTGCGCAGGCGGTTGGCGACCATCTGCGCGCCCTCGCCCAGCGGCCGCGGCTCGCGCGGCTCGCGCGCCGGCGGCTGCACCGGGTCGCAGACGAGCAGCGAACACTCAAGCGCACCGTTGAAGAAGGCATAGCGCTTGCCGGCGCGCAGGCCGGTGGCGCGCGCCAGTTCGTCCGAGCCGCACAGCAGCACCGCACGCCAGTCGGGCACGGCGGCGCGCAGGGCGTCGCCGAGGGCGCGGTAGAGCGCCGGGTCGGCGGCCAGGCGCGCGTCGTAGGGCGGGTTGCACACGACCAGGCCACGCACCGGCCCGGGCGATTTCAGCGCCGTGATGTCGGCGCGATCGAGCCGGATCAGCTCGGCCACGCCGGCGCGGTCGGCGTTGGCCACCGCCGCCTGCAGGGCCTTCGGGTCGAGGTCGGCGCCGAAGAAGACCGGGCGCAGGGCAGCGCGGCCGCGTTCGGCGCGCTCGCGCGCCTCGGCTTCGATCCGCGCCCACAGCGCCGCGTCGAAGCCCTTCCAGCGGGTCGGCGGGGCACCGGCCAGGCGGCGCAGGCCCGGCGCCTCGTCGGCGGCCATCAGCGCGCCTTCGACCAGCAGCGTGCCGCTGCCGCACATCGGGTCGAGCAGCGCGCCGCCCTCGGCGTAGACCTTCGGCCAGCCGCCGCGCAGCAGCATGCCGGCGGCCAGGTTTTCCTTCAGCGGCGCCTCGCCCTGCGACTGGCGCCAGCCGCGACGGTGCAGCGGGCCGCCGCCGAGGTCCACCGACAGCACGGCGCGGCCCTTGCGCACCACCAGCGACAGGCGCAGGTCGGGCGACTCGGTGTCCACCGATGGGCGCACGCCGTGCGCGGCGCGCATGCGGTCGACCACGGCGTCCTTCACCCGCTGGGCGGCGTAACGTTCGTGCGTCAGCCCGGGGCCGGAGACGTGGGCATCCACGGCCAGGGTGCCCTCGGCGTCGAGGTGCAGGGGCCAGTCGAGCGCATGCACGCCCTGGTAGAGGTCGTGTTCGTTCTCGCAGGCGAACTCGGCCAGCGGCCAGTGCACGCGGCTGGCCAGGCGCGAGAACATCACCGCCCGCAGCGCCGCCTCCATGCCGCCCTCGGCATTGGCGCCGGCCAGCGCGGCCGTGGCCTTGCCGGCGCCGAGCGCCTGCAGCTCGTCGGCCAGCAGGTATTCGAGCCCCTTGGCGCAGGCGACGAAGAACTTCACGCCAGCATCCGCAGGAAACGCCCGAACTCGTCGGCGCAGAACTCGACGTGCGCGGCCAGGCGATGGCTGTCGGGCACCAGCACCAGGTGGTCCTGGCGGCGCTGGGCCCAGCGCACCACGTCCTGGGCCGGGATCAGCTCGTCCTCCCAGCCGTGCACGATGCGCGTGGGCACCATGGCGGCGCGCAGGTACCGCGGCTCGACGTCCAGGGCCACCGGCGGCGCCATCAGGAACAGGCCGGCCACCGGCACTTCGCGCGACACGTGGGCCGACACGTAGGCCCCCATGCTCGAGCCGGCCAGCACCAGCGGCCGCGCCGTGGCGGCCCGGGCCAGCGCGGCCAGGCGCGCGATGCGCCCGGGCACGTCGCCCAGCAGGCTGGTGGCGTCGAGGTCGCGGTAGTCGGGGCGTTCGTGGCTCCAGCCCAGTTCGCCCGCGACGCGGGCCAGGGCCTCCGCCTTGGTGGCGCCCGGGCTGGAGTCGAGCCCATGGGAAATGATGACGTGGCCGCTCATGGGGGGCTCCGGAAACGGCCGCGATGGTAGCATGCGGGCATGACCCCCGACCTGCCGCCGGAGCCGGTGCCGCACGACTGGCCGCTGCCCTACGAAGCCCGCCTCGAGACCCGCCCGCTGTCCCAGGTCGACCTGGTGGTCATCCACTGCACCGAACTGCCCGACCTGCCCACCGCCCGCGAGTACGGCGAGCGCGTGATCTACGACAGCGGCACCGGCAACAGCGGCCACTACTACATCGACCGCGACGGCAGCATCCACATGTTCGTCCGGCCCGGGCGCGTGGCGCACCACACCCGCAGCTACAACGAGCGCTCGGTCGGCATCGAGCTGGTCAACCGCGGCCGCTACCCCGACTGGCTCGACTCGCGCCGGCAGGAGATGGAAGAGCCCTACACCGACGAGCAGGTGGCCTCGCTGCTGTGGCTGCTGGGCCGGCTGCGCGGGGAGATCCCGAGCCTGGAGTTCATCGCCGGCCACGAGGACCTCGACGCCTCGCGGGTGCCCTCCAGCGACAACCTGCACCAGCTGGTGTTCCGCAAGCGCGACCCGGGGCCGCGCTTCCCCTGGTCGAAGGTGCTGGCGGCGGTGCCACTCGAGCGCATCCGCCCCTGAGGGGCCGGTATAATCCGCGGCCGAACCCCGGAGCCCCCATGACCGCTTCCGTCGCCGCCGAACTGGTGGACCTGCTGCGCCTCGAGCGCCTCGAAGACAACCTTTTCCGCGGCCAGAGCCGCGACATCGGCACCAAGTACGTGTTCGGCGGCCAGGTGCTGGGCCAGGCCCTGTCGGCCTGCCAGCAGACCCTGGCCGGCGACCGCCACGTGCACTCGCTGCACGCCTACTTCCTGCGCGCCGGCGACGTCGAATCGCCGATCGTCTACGACGTCGACCGCACCCGCGACGGCAGCAGCTTCTCGGTGCGCCGCGTCACCGCCATCCAGCACGGCAAGCCGATCTTCGTGCTCGCCGCCTCCTTCCAGGAGGACGAACCGGGCAACGAGCACCAGCTGCCCATGCCCAGCGTGCCGGCGCCGGAAGACATCGAGCCGGTGCCCGCGCCCACGCCCGAGCAGCTGGCCCAGCTGCCGCCCAAGGCGCAGCGCTGGCTCTCGCGCATGGGGCCGTTCGAGATCCGCCCGGTGTATCCGCGCGACGAGGTCAAGCCGCCCAAGCGCCCGCCCTTCCAGCAGGTCTGGTTCCGCCTGACCGGCGAGGTCGGCGACTCGCCGGTGCTGCACCAGGCCCTGCTGGCCTACGCCTCCGACTTCCACCTGCTCGGCACCGCGACCTTCCCGCACGGCATCAGCTACTACCAGCCGAACGTGCAGATGGCCTCGCTCGACCACGCCATGTGGTTCCATCGCCCCTTCCGCGCCGATGACTGGCTGCTCTATTCGCTCGACAGCCCCAGCGCCCAGGGCGCCCGCGGCCTGGCGCGCGGCCAGATCTACGCCCGCGATGGCCGCCTGGTCGCGTCCACGGCCCAGGAAGGCCTGATCCGCGTCCTGCCCGAAGCCTGGAGCCCCCGCTGATGCGCCAGGTCTTCACCTCCGTCCGGCTCGAGAACGTCGAGCGCGTGGCCGCCATGCTCAACGAGGCCGGCATCGAGACCAAGATCAGCCAGGGCCGCAGCTGGAAGGGCAACAGCCGCCGCGAGTTCAGCTACAGCGCCAAGGACCACGATCCGAGCCAGCAGCCGGCGCTCTGGGTGCTCAAGCCCGACGACTTCAAGCAGGCGCGGCAGATCCTGTTCGACGCCGGCCTGCTCGAGGCCACCCGCGAGACGAGCTACCTGCCCGAGGCCCTGCAGTTCCGCGAGGCCAAGGCCAGCGACCCGATGGCCCGGGCCACCAAGATCCGCCTGGCCCTGCTGGCGGCGGTGGCGGCCGGTGCGGGCCTGCTGCTGTTCCGGATGTTCTTCGCCTGAGGCCGGTCACACCCCGGTCCTCCGCCTCGTCTGGGGTTTGAACCCCCGAAACGGAGCGCACCATGAGCACCGACGTCCTCGACAGCCTCGTCCACGCCCACCTGCCCGCCGCCGCCCGCGGCGACCAGGCCGCCTACGGCCGCATCGTCGCCGGCTGCCAGGGCACCGTCACCGCGATCGCGCTGGCGATCACCCGCGACGTGCCGACCAGCGAGGACGTGGCCCAGGAGGCCTTCCTCTCGGCCTGGCAGAACCTGCGCAAGCTGCGCAATCCCGACAGCTTCCTGCCCTGGCTGCGGCAGATCACCCGCAACCTCGCCCGCGACCACCTGCGCAGCCGCGCGCGCCGCGACGAGCCGGTGGAGGACATCGAGGCGCTGCTCGCCCAGGCCACCGATCCGCACCCGGCGGCCTGCGATGAGCTGGCCGAGGCGCAGGAGCACGCCATCGCCGCCGGCGTCATCGACAGCCTGCCCGAGGAGAGCCGCGAGGTGCTGCTGCTCTACTACCGCGAGGGCCAGAACTCGCGCCAGGTCGCCAGCCTGCTCGGCCTGCAGGACGCGGCCGTGCGCAAGCGCCTGCAGCGCGCCCGCGAGCGCGTGCGCGGCGAGCTGCTCGAGCGCCTGGGCCGCTTCGCCAGGGGCAGCGCGCCGGGCACGGCCTTCACCGCCGCGGTGGCGATTGCCCTCACCACCGCGGCGCCGCCGGCCGCAGCCGCCACGGCGCTGGGCGTGGGCGCGCTGGGCGGCGCCAAGGGCCTGGCGAAAGTCGGCGTGGGCGCGCTGGGCGGCGCGGCGATCGGCATCGGCGGCGGCCTGCTCGGCATCTGGCTGGGCGTGCGCAAGTACCTGCGCGCCCCCTTCGACGACGAGGAGCGCCGCAGCATGGTTGCCTACGCCCTGGTGACGTCCGGCCTGGTCATCGGCTTCAGCCTGGGCATCGTGGCGCTGGCGAAGATCCCCGGCTGGATCCCGCATTTCGCGCTGTCCGCGGGCTTCATGGTGGGCATGATGGTGAGCTGCGGCGTGTGGCTGCCCAACATCCTCGAGCGACGCCGCGCGCGAGAGCGGGAGCTCGACCCGGTGGGCGCCGCCGCCCGCCAGGCCCGCGAGCGGCGCATGAGCCGCTGGGGCGCCATCGCCGGCCTCGTGCTGGGCAGCGCCGGCTTGCTGCTCGGGCTTTGGCTCAGCGGGCGGATGGGCTGACGCACGAACCAGGCGCGCATCAAAAAGGCCCCGGCATGACCGGGGCCTTTCGTTTGCAGCGCCGCGGCGCTTACATCGTGTGCGTGGGCTTGTCGGCTTCCAGCGTGCCGGCCAGGAAGGTTTCGATCTTGCCCTTAACGGCCTCGGCTTCCGCCGTGTCGGCGAACTGCACGCCGATGCCGGCGCCGCGGTTGCCCTGCGCACCCGCCGGCGTCACCCAGACCACCTTGCCGGCCACCGGCAGGCGGTCCTTCTCTTCCATCAGCGAGAGCAGGATGAAGACTTCGTCGCCCAGCGCGTAGCGCTTGGTGGTGGGCACGAAGATGCCGCCGCCCTTCACGAAGGGCATGTAGGCGTTGTAAAGCGCCGCCTTGTCCTTGATGGCCAGTGACAGGATGCCCTGCCTTGCGCCCGCGCCGCCTCCGATCATCGCCCTGCCCTCATGCTCTTCGAATCCATGGACATGCTACGCCATTCGAGCAGCAGCCCGGCCAGCACCAGATCGTGGCGCAGGCCCGGCACGGCCAACTGGCCGCGCAGCCGGTTGACGGCGTCGAACCACGCGGAAAGCTTCTGCAAGTCGGCCGGGACGGTCAAGCCGGGGTCGCGCGCGGCGGCCAGGCGATGCGCCAGGCCGTCGAGCACCGCTTCGGCGGCGAAGCGCAGGCGCAGCGCGCCCTGCTCGTCGGCCAGCCATTCCGCCGCCAGTTCCACCGGCGTGCGGCGCCCGTCGGCCACCGCCGCCAGGCCCGCCAGCACCGCCGTGCGCAGGGCCAGGCTGTCGTCGGCCAGCCAGGCGGCGGCCAGGCCGGGATGCCCGCGGGCCGCGTCGAGCGCGCGCGCCGCGGCCTGCGGCCCGATCCCCTGCCCCGCCAGCCAGGCCTCGGCCTCCGCGCGCGGCGGGGTGCGGAACTCGAGCCGCTGGCAGCGGCTGCGGATGGTCGCCGGCAGGCGGCCCGGCTCTTCGGTGACCAGCAGCAGGTAGCGGTCGCGCGAGGGCTCTTCCAGCGTCTTGAGCAGGGCGTTGCTGGCGCTGGGGTTGAGCGCGTGCGCCGGGTCGATCACCGCGACCTGGGCGCCGCCCATCTGCGGCGTCAGCGAAAACCACTGGCCGAGCTCGCGCATCTGGTCGACGATGATCTCGCTGCGCAGCTTGTCGCCCTTCTCGGTGGGGATGAAGCCCACTTCGCGCAGGTCCGGATGGGTGCCGGCGGCGAGCAGCTGGCAGCCGCGGCACTGGCCACAGGCCAGGCCGTCGGCGCCCGGGCTGGCGCACAGCAGGCGTCGCGCCAGCGCCGCGGCGACGTCGCGCTTACCCATGTGCGGCGGGCCGCACAGCAGCAGGGCGTGGCCCAGCCGGCCTTCGGCCAGGCTGGCCAAGGCGCGGTCGAGCACGCGCTGCTGCCAGGGTGCCGGGGCGCTCATGGCCGCGTGCCCAGCCATTCGCGCAGCGCCGCCACGGCGGCGTCGCGCACCGTGGCGGCCGGCTGGCTGGCGTCGATGACACGAAAACGCGCGGGCTCGGCCCGGGCGCGGGCCAGGTAGGCCGCGCGCACGCGCTCGAAGAATTCCTCGCGCTCGGACTCGATGCGGTCCGGCTCGCCGCCGCGCGAACGCGCGCGCGCCAGGCCCTGGGCCACGCCGACGTCGAGCAGGAAGGTCAGGTCCGGGCGCAGGCCTGCGGCCCAGCGCTCGAGTTCGGCGATGTGGCCGGTGTCCAGGCCGCGGCCGCCGCCCTGGTAGGCGAAGCTGGCGTCGGTGAAGCGATCGGCCAGCACGGCCGCGCCGCGCGCCAGCGCCGGGCGGATCACCTGCCGCACCAGCTGCGCGCGCGCCGCGAACATCAGCAGCAGCTCGGCCTCGGGCACCAGGTGCTGGCCCGGGCGCAGCAGCAGCTCCCGGATCGCCTCGCCCTCGGGCGTGCCGCCGGGCTCGCGCGTGCACACCACCTCGCGCCCGCCTTCGGCCAGCACGGCCTTCAGCGCCTCGAGCACGGTGGACTTGCCGGCGCCCTCGCCGCCTTCGAGCGTGATCAGCAGGCCGGCCATGGTCAGCGGCACCGCTTGAGCTGGTGGCAGGCCACGGCGCGGTTGTGTTCGGCCAGGCTGGCCGAGAACACATGGCTGCCGTCGCCGCGCGACACGAAGTACAGCGTATTGCCGGGCAGCGGGTGCGCCGCTGCCTCCAGCGCCGCGCGCCCGGGCATGGCGATCGGCGTCGGCGGCAGGCCGCCGCGGGTGTAGGTGTTGTAGGGCGTGTCGGTGGTCAGGTCGCGGCGGCGGATGTTGCCGTCGTAGGCGCTGCCCATGCCGTAGATGACGGTCGGGTCGGTCTGCAGGCGCATGCCCAGCCGGAGCCGGCGCACGAACACGCCGGCGATCTCCGGGCGCTCGCTGGCCTTGCCGGTTTCCTTCTCGATGATCGAGGCCAGCGTCAGCAGTTCGTCCGGCGTTTCGATCGGCAGCCCGTCCTCGCGGCCTTCCCAGGCCTCCGCGAGGGCCTTGTCCATGGCCAGCATCGCCCGGCGCAGCAGGTCGACGTCGCTCATGCCGCGGGTGTAGTGGTAGGTCTCGGGCAGGAAGCGGCCCTCGGGATGCAGGCCGTCCCGGCCCAGCGCCTTCATCAGCGCGGCGTCGTCGAGCTCGTGCAGGGTCTGCACCACGCGCTCGTCGGCGGCCAGCGCCGCGCGCAGCTCGCGCAGGTTCCAGCCTTCGACGATCGTGAAGCGGTAGTGGATCACGTCGCCGCGCTCGAGCTTGCGCAGCAGCTGCGAGGGCGTGATGCCGTGGCGGATGCTGTAATCACCCACCTGCAGCCGCGACAGCACGCCCATCTCCTGGGCCAGCAGCTTCCACTCCAGGTCGTGGCCTTCGTCGACGCCGAGTTCGCGCAGCTTGCCGAGGATGTCGGTGAAGCCGTCGCCGCGCTCGACCGTGAGGATGCGCTCGCTGCCGGCCAGCGCCAGCGGCGTGTCGGCGAAGCCCTCGTAGCGCTGCCACAGCCAGCCACCCACGGCGACCGTGGCGAGCAGGAACAGCGCCAGCAGCGCCTTGAGCAATTTGTACGAAGACTTCTTCGGCAAGTTCGGGTTCCTCAGCCTGCCGCCAGTTCGCGGCCCATCGCCGCGGCCAGCGCGCGCAGGCCCTCATGCGGCGGCCAGCGCCGCTCGCCCAGGCGGCCCACGGGCAGGATACCGCGCACCGCGTTGCACAGGAAAAGCGCCTCGGCCGATTCCACGTCCGCAGGCGACAGCGCGGCCTCGGCGGCGTCCGGCACGCGGTCGAGCAGCCAGGCGCGGGCGACGCCGGCCACGCCGCATTCGTCCACGCGCGGCGTCAGCCAGCGGCCGTCGATGCGCGCGAACACGTTGGCGGCGGTGGCGCAGGCGACGCGGCCGCGGGCATCGAGCAGCAGGCCCTCGTGCACGTCCGGATCGTCCCACTCGGCCCGCGCCAGCACCTGCTCGAGCCGGTTGAGGTGCTTGTGGCCCGCCAGCGCCGGCTGCAGCGCCAGCCGCAGCGTGCACCAGCGCAGCACCAGCGGCGCCGCGATGGCCGCCGGCAGCGGGTGCAGCGACAGGACCAGCGTCGGCTCGCCGGCGCCCTGCGGCGCGTAGCCGCGTCCGCCGGCACCCCGCGTGAGCACCAGCTTGAGCACCGCGTCGGACGGCGCACCGGCCAGCAGCGCGGCCAGTCCCGCCTCGAGCCAGTCGCGCGGCGGCGCCACCAGGCCCAGCGCCGCGGCGCCACGTGCCAGGCGCGCGTGGTGTGCCGGCCACCAGGGCAGCCGGCCGCGCGCCACCCGCATCGTTTCGAACAGGCCGTCGCCATAGGCCAGGCCACGGTCGCCGGCGTCGACGGCGGGCACCGGCGACAGGCCGCGGTAGACCCGCACGGCCAGCGCGCTCACCCGGCCGCCCCCAGCGCACGCAGCAGGCCACGGGCCTTGGCGCGGGTCTCGTCGAGCTCGCGCGCCGCATCCGAGTCGACCACGATGCCGGCACCGGTGCGGAACTGCAGCTCGCGGCCCTGCAGCCAGGCGCTGCGGATCAGGATGTTGAGGTCGAGGTCGCCGTCGTTGTCGAGGTAGCCGAAGGCGCCGGTGTAGGCGCCGCGGCCCTCGCCCTCGAGCGCGGCGATGATCTCCATGCAGCGCACCTTGGGCGCGCCGGTGATGGTGCCGCCCGGGAACACCGCCCGCACCACCCCGCCCGGCGTGGTGCCGGCCCGCAGGGTGCCGGTGACGTTGGAGACGATGTGGTGCACGTGCGCGTAGCTTTCGACCGCCATCAGCTCGTCCACGCGCACGCTGCCCGGCTCGCAGACGCGGCCGATGTCGTTGCGCTCGAGGTCGATCAGCATCACGTGCTCGGCGCGCTCCTTCGGGTTGCCGACCAGGTCGCGGATGCGCGCCTGGTCGTCGTCGCCGGCGAAACGCGGGCGGGTGCCGGCGATCGGGCGCGTGTCGATGCGCCGGCCGCGCACCGAGACTAGGCGCTCGGGCGACGAGCTGAGCAGCGCCGCGTCGCCCAGGCGCATCAGGCCGGCGAAGGGCGCCGGGTTGTTCTCGCGCAGCCGCGCGTAAACCGCGGCCGGATCGGGCGCCGACGCGAAGCGGGCGCGCCACGCGCGCGAGAGGTTCACCTGGAAGACGTCGCCGGCGCGCAGGTAGTCGTGGATGCGGGCCACGCCGTCGGTGAACCGGGCCGGTTCGTCCTCGGACAGCACCGGCGGCTCGAAGGGTGCCGGCGGCGGCGCCATCGGCGCGGCCGCGAGCCGCCCAAGCCAGTCGCCGGCGCCGGCCTCGGCCACCGCGAAGCACTCGCCGCTGGCGCGGTCGCGCAGCACCGCCGCCGGGCAGCGCCAGGCTACGGCCACCGGCAGCGGACCCGGGGCCTGCGGCAGGCGCAGGCGGGGCTCGACCTGGCCGGCCAGCTCGTAGGCGAGGAACAGGCCCCAGCCGCCGCGGAACGGCAGCGTGGCGTCGATGGCGGGCTGGCGCTCCGCCGCCCAGCGGGCGTCGAGCTCGCCCAGGAAGTCGTCGCCCACCGCGGCCCCGTCCTGCAGCGTGCGCACCCGGCCGTCGGCGTCCAGGCGCAGGCCGCTGCCGTCGGTGGCCAGAAGCAGGTCCCAGCGGGAAAGGGCATTGCCCCCCGCCACGCTCTCGAGCAGCAGCGGGAAGCGGGCCGGGTCGGCGGCCTGCAGGCGCAGCAGGTCGGTGCCCGGCGGCAGCGCGAGGACGTGCATCGCGGCGACCGGGCGCGGCGCGCTCAGAGGCGCTTGAACACCAGGGAGCCGTTGGTGCCGCCGAATCCGAAGCCGTTGGAGACGGCCACGTCGATCCTGGCCTGGCGCGCGGTGTTGGGCACGTAGTCGAGGTCGCAGCCCTCGCCCGGGTTCTCGAGGTTGATGGTCGGCGGGATGACGCCGGTGTGCAGCGCCAGCACCGAGAAGATCGCCTCGACGCCGCCGGCGGCGCCCAGCAGGTGGCCGGTCATCGACTTGGTGGAGCTGACCATCGTCTTGTAGGCGTGCTCGCCGAGCGCGGCCTTGATGGCCATCGTCTCGCCCAGGTCGCCCAGCGGCGTGGAGGTGCCGTGCGCGTTGAGGTAGCCGACCTGCTCGGCGTTGACGCCGGCGTCCTTGAGCGCCGCGCGCATGCAGCGCGCCGCGCCCTCGCCGTTCTCGCTCGGCGCGGTCATGTGGAAGGCGTCGGAGCTGGCGCCGAAGCCGGCCAGTTCGCAGTAGATGCGGGCGCCGCGGGCCTTGGCGTGTTCGTACTCCTCGAGCACGAGGATGCCGGCGCCGTCGCCGAGCACGAAGCCGTCGCGGTCCCGGTCCCAGGGCCGCGAGGCGCGCGTGGGCTCGTCGTTGCGGGTGGACATGGCCTTCATCGAGCAGAAGCCGCCCACCGAGGTCGGGGTGCAGCCATGCTCGGCGCCGCCCGCGACCATGATGTCGGCGTCGCCGTACTGGATCATGCGCATCGCCGTGCCGATCGAATGGTTGGCGGTGGCGCAGGCCGAGACGGCGGAGAAGTTCGGGCCCTTGATGCCCTTCATGATCGTCAGCTGGCCCGGCAGCATGTTGATGATGGTGCTGGGCACGTAGAAGGGCGAGACCTTGCGCGGGCCGCCCTCGTGCAGGGTGATGGCGGTGTCCTCGATGCCACGCACGCCACCGATGCCCGAGCCGATCAGCACGCCGATGCGCTCGGCGTTCTCGTCCGTCACCTCCAGCCCCGCGTCCTGCATCGCCTGCAGGCTGGCCCACAGCCCGTAGTGGATGAAGGTGTCCATCTTCTTGACGTCCTTGGGCGGCAGGAAGGACTTGGCGTCGAAATCGCGCACTTCGCCGGCGATGCGGGTCGCATAGGCGGAGGCGTCGAAATGGGTGATCGGGCCGATGCCGCTGCGGCCGGCCTGGATGCTTTCCCAGGCCGAATCAAGGGTGTTGCCGATGGGCGAGGCGATGCCCATGCCGGTGACGACGACGCGACGATGACTCATGGCGAAACTCCGCTATGGATTCAGGGTGCGCGGCAGCGCCACGCATGCGCCGGCGCTCGTGCCGACATTTGCTCCGGCATCCGGGCCGGAGGCCGCAAACGCGCAGGGCCGCGCAAGCGCGGCCCCGGCGTCGAAAACGTCAGGCGATCAGGCCTTGACGTGGGCCTTGATGTAGTCGATGGCCTGCTGGACGGAGGTGATCTTCTCGGCCTCTTCGTCCGGGATCTCGCACTCGAACTCTTCTTCGAGGGCCATGACCAGCTCGACGGTATCCAGGGAGTCGGCGCCGAGGTCGTCCACGAACGAGGCGTTCACGGTGACTTCCTCTTCCTTCACGCCCAACTGCTCGATGACGATTTTCTTGACGCGTTCTTCGATGCTGCTCATGGATCTGTCTCCTCCCGGAGGGATGTTTGCGGGCGCATTGTAATCAAATGCCGGACGCGGCGGGCGCCTGTCGCGCCGCGGCCTGGGATCGGGAGGCGGGATTCTATCGCAAATCCAGCCGCCACAAGGGGTTAGGGCATGTACATGCCGCCATTTACGTGCAGGGTCTCGCCGGTGATGTAGGCCGCCGCCGGGCCCGCCAGGAAGGCCACGGCCCGGGCGATGTCGGCCGGCTCGCCGAGGCGGCCGAGGGCGATCTGGCCCTCGAGCGCCTGGCGCGATGCCTCGGGCAGGTCCTTGGTCATGTCGGTCTGGATGAAGCCCGGGGCCACCACGTTGACGGTGACGCCGCGGCTGCCGATTTCCTTGGCCAGCGACTTGCTGAAGGCGATGATGCCGGCCTTGGCGGCGGCGTAGTTCGCCTGCCCCGCGTTGCCGGTGACGCCGATGACGGAGGCGATGTTGATGATGCGGCCCTTGCGCGCCTTCATCATGCCGCGCATCACCGCCTTGGACGTGCGGAAGACCGAGCTGAGGTTGGTGTCGAGGATGGCCTGCCAGTCCTCGTCCTTCATGCGCATCAGCAGGTTGTCGCGGGTGATGCCGGCGTTGTTGACCAGGATGGTGACCGGACCGAAGGTCTTGGCGACCTCGTCGAACACGGCCTCAACGTCGGCGCCGTCGGCGACGTCGAGCTTGCGTCCCGCCCCGCCCCTGCCCGCCAGCCGCTCGCCGATGGCGGCGGCGCCGGCCTCGGACGTGGCCGTGCCGATGACCGTGGCGCCCAGCGCCGCCAGCTCGTCGGCGATCGCCGCGCCGATGCCACGGCTCGCACCGGTCACGATCGCGATCTCACCCTTCAGCACTTCAGACATCTTCGTACTCCCGAATCAGGATTTGGCCACGGATGGGCACGGATGGACACGGATAAAAGCGGATCAGGGACAGGAAACCTCCCCATTTCTCATCTGCTCTTATCCGTGTACATCCGTGTTCATCCGTGGCAAGAAAATCAGTCCTTCCACTCCGCGAGGGCGGCGTCGAAGTCGGCGGGGGTGCCGAGGGCGCGGGCGTCGAGGGACTTGTCGATGCGCTTGGCCAGGCCGGTGAGGACTTTGCCCGGGCCGCATTCGGCGATGCGGGTGGCGCCGCGGGCGGCCAGGGCCTGCACGCATTCGGTCCAGCGCACCGGCAGGTAGAGCTGGCGCACCAGCGCGTCGCGGATGGCCTGCACGCCTTCGTGCACTTCGCCGTCGACGTTCTGCACCACCGGGATCGACGGCTCGTTCCAGTCCATCGCCGACATCACCTCGGACAGGCGGTTGGCGGCCTCGCGCATCAGCGGCGTGTGCGAGGGCACCGACACCGCCAGTTTCACCGCCTTGCGCACGCCGCGGGCCTGCAGCTCGGCCAGCGCGCGATCGACCGCGGCGGCGTCGCCGCCGATCACCAACTGGCCCGGCGAATTGAAGTTGGCCGGCACCACCACGCCATCGCCCGCGACGGCCTCGCAGACCTCGGCCACGAGTGCGTCCTCGGTGCCCAGCACCGCGGCCATGGCGCCGGTGCCGGCGGGCACCGAAGCCTGCATCAGCCGGCCGCGCTCGCGCACCAGCTTCGCGCCGTCGGCCAGGCCGATCGCACCGGCCGCCACCAGCGCGGCGTACTCGCCGAGGCTGTGGCCGGCCAGCAGCGCCGGGCGAGCACCGCCGCGCGCCAGCCAGGCGCGCCAGGTGGCCACGCCCGCGGCCAGCAGCGCCGGCTGGGTGAACTCGGTCTGGTTGAGCTGCTCCTCGGGACCCTGCTGGCACAGCGCCCACAGGTCGACGCCGGCGCCCTGCGACGCCTCGTCGAAGGCGGCGCGCACTTCCGGATGCGCTGCGGCGAGTTCGGCCAGCATGCCCAGCGACTGGGAGCCCTGGCCGGGGAATACGAATGCGATGGACTGGCTCATCTTCAACCCGGGAAACGGAACCGGCGAATCATAAGCGAGGCCGGGCCGGTTCCGTCTGTACCGGCGCGTAGGGTCAGCGGCAGGCGGCGGCCAGGCTCGCGAGCGCCTCGGCGACCTCGCGCGAGCGCCCGCCGAACAGGCGCGCGGGCGGCACCAGCCAGCGCAGCGCATGGGTGGTGCGCGCGACTTCGGCGCGCACGGCGGCCGGCACGCCCTGCAGGTGCTCGCGCAAAAGCGCGGCATGCATGCCCGGCTGGCCCGAGAGGAAGCGTGCGGTCGAATGGGCGTAGAACAGCAGGTCGCGCGCCTGCGCCGCGGCCAGCGACATCATCGTGGCCGGATCTTCCTCAAGGTCGATGAAGCCGATCTCGCCATCGCGGATGGTCAGGTTGCGGGCGAAGGCCTGGCTCAGGTAGCCACCCCGCGCATGCACTTCGCCGATCGCGCGCAGCCCCAGCGCGACCAGCTCGCGGCGCGACTGCGGATCGGCCTGCGCGCGGCAGGCGACGGCGAGCGTCGGCCCGAGGTCGCCCAGCAGCAGCTCGCGATCACCGACCTCGAGCAGGGGCGGCACGCGCACGCCCAGCGCCGCGAGGCGGTTGATCATCGACTGTTCGGTCCGGCAGGCACGCTCGGCGGTGAGCGGCACGGGCGCGAGCAGTGAATTGGCGCCCAGGCGGCGGGCGACCCAGCGCAAGGCGGCCAGGCGCCGGCGGTGCCCGCCCTCGGCATACGTCTTGCGCCAGGCGCGCTGGCCTTCCCAGGTGGCCGGCTGGACCCGGGTGAGGGCCATGGCTCAGTAGCGGATGAGCGCGGAGCCCCAGGTGAAGCCGCCGCCGAAGGCTTCGAGCAGCAGCAGCTGGCCGCGCTGCACCTTGCCCGAGCGCACGGCCTCGTCCAGCGCCAGCGGCACCGAACCGGAAGACGTGTTGCCGTGCTTGTCGACGGTGACGATGACCCGGTCCATCGACATTTCCAGGCGCTTGGCCGTGGCTTCGATGATGCGCAGGTTCGCCTGGTGCGGGATCAGCCAGTCCAGGTCGGACTTGGCCAGGCCGTTGGCGGCCAGGGTTTCGTCGACGACGGCGTCGAGCGCCCTGACCGCATGCTTGAAGACTTCGTTGCCGGTCATCAGCACGCGCACGCCGGCGTTCTTTTCGCCGGGCTTGAAGCCCACCGAGACGCCCACCGGGTTGTACAGCAGCTCTTTCTTGCCGCCGTCGGCGTGCAGGTGCGTCGAGAGGATGCCGGCCTCGGCATCGGCCTTGAGCACCACCGCGCCGGCACCGTCGCCGAACAGCACGCAGGTGTTGCGGTCGGACCAGTCGAGCATGCGGGTCAGCGTCTCGGCGCCGATCACCAGCACGGTGCGGGCGTTTCCGGCGCGGATGAAGCTGTCGGCGACGCTGAGCGCGTACAGGAAGCCCGAGCAGGCGGCGTTGACGTCGAAGGCGGCGCAGCCGTTGGCGCCCAGCCGGTGCTGCACGAGGCAGGCCGTGGACGGGAAGATGAGGTCGGGCGTGGTGGTGCCGAGCACGATCATGTCGAGCTCGGAGGCCTCGACGCCGGCGGCCTGCATGGCGGCGCGAGCCGCGCGCTCGGCCAGGTCGGCGGTGGTCTCGCCTTCGGCGGCGACGTGGCGCTGGCGGATGCCGGTGCGCGTGGCGATCCATTCGTCGCTGGTTTCGACGAACTTCTCGAGATCCTGGTTGGTCAGCACCTTGGCCGGCAAGGCACTGCCGGTACCGGCGATACGCGAGAACACGGCCATGGCAACTCCCTCCGGCTGACCGTCAAAAACGCGCGCGGCGGGACCGGCCCGCCGCGCCTGGAACGACTCGCTCCGCCCCGCGGGGCGGGACGCGGCCTCAGTCTTCCTCGACCACCGAGCCGGACTTGGTCTCCACGACCTTGCGGCCGCGGTAGTAACCGTCCTTGGTGACGTGGTGGCGCAGGTGGGTCTCGCCCGTGGTCGGGTCGGTGGCCAGCTGCTTGGCGGTGAGGGCGTCGTGCGAGCGGCGCTGGCCGCGGCGGGACGGGGTGACACGGGACTTCTGGACGGCCATGGCTTGTCTCCAACTACTTCTTCTGTTCCTTCAACGCGGCGAGCGCGGCGAAAGGGTTCGGTTTCTCTTCCTCTTCGAGGTCCGCCGGCCAGGTGGCCATGACGTCCTTCGCGTCGGGGTCGATCGGTACCACCGGCACGGCGAGGATCAGTTCGTCCTCCACCAGGCCGGCCGGGTCGAGCTCGCCGCTGGCGTCGAGCAGGAGGGGTTCAACGCCCTCCGGCAGCGCCGCTTCCTGCGACTCGTCGGTGATCAGGCCCAGGCGCTGGCTGACGCGCACCGGGTACATGAACCGCTCGAGCGAGCGCTGGCAGACCAGCGGCAGCTTGGCCTCGACCCGGACCTCGACGTAGCGCATGCCCATCGCATCCACGCCGAATTCCAGCCCGAAGCGGCAATCACCTTCGGCGTCCGCCAGCGCCGGCAGCAGCCGGGGCATCCCGGACAGCGGAAGGCGGCCTTCGAACAGCCGTTTGGCCGCAACCATGCGCCAGGCATCGAGCACGGGAGGCAAGGGAGCGGACATAAGCGCGAAATTGTAGGCCTGCAGACCAGCACTGTCAAACCTAAGCGCTTGCGCCGACAAGGGTTTGCCGCCCCCGCCGGCGCTGGTGCAGACTGCCCGCTGCCACGGAGCCCGCATGCCCAGCCTGATCACCCTCTTCGGCCTCGCCGGCCTCGTGCTGGCCTTCCTCCTGCTCTGGTGGATCGTCCGGGGCCGCCGCCGCGACCGCAGCCTGCGCCGCCTGCTCGACCTCGCCGACGAAATGGAAAGCCTGCTCGACCTGAGCCAGGTGCGCATGCGCGCCCTCCAGGGGGTGGTCGGGCGCGTGCCCCGGGACATCGCCGCCGTGGCCCAGGCCTCGATCGACAGCACCCTGCCGGTGCGCGAGGCCAAGCGCGACCTGCTCCAGCACCGGCTGTGGATCAAGCACCACGGCCAGGCCGCCCGCCAGTCCGAGCTCGACGCCGCCTGTGCCGCCCTGGGCCGCGCCCGCGACCGCCTGGCCGGGGAACTGGCCGCCCTGGACCGGGCCGGCGAGGCCCTGGCCGAGGCCACCGAAGCCAGCGAACAGGCCGCCCAGCGCGAACCGGCGGCCCTGCGCCGCCCCGAAAACCGGCCATGAGCGCCCTGGTGCTGGCCTCGACCTCGCGCTACCGGCGCGAGCTGCTCGGGCGGCTGGGCCTGCCGTTCTCGGTCGAGCGCCCCGAGGTCGACGAAACGGCCCTGCCCGGCGAACCACCGGTCGTGCTGGCCGCCCGCCTGGCCGAAGCCAAGGCCCGGGCCGTGGCCGCGCGCCACCCCGGCGCCTGGGTGATCGGCTCGGACCAGGTGGCTGAACGCGACGGCCTGGCGGTCGGCAAGCCCGGCGACCGCGCCGGCGCCCTGGCCCAGCTCGCGGCGGCGTCCGGCCGCAGCCAGCGCTTCCACACCGCCTTCTGCCTGCTGCACCTGGCCGACGGCGCGATGCACGCCGGCCAGGACCTGACCGTCGTGCGTTTCCGCTCCCTCGGCCCGGATGAGATCGCCCGCTATGTCGACGCCGAGTCGCCCCTGGACTGCGCCGGCAGCTTCAAGTGCGAGGGCCTGGGCATCAGCCTGTTCGAGGCGATCGAAACCCGCGATCCGACCGCGCTGGTCGGCCTGCCGCTGATCGCCCTGTCGGCGGCGCTGCGCGCGGCCGGGTTCGCCCTGCCCTAGCGCAGTTCCACCGGCATCGCCGGCCAGTCCTCGACGCCGCCGTCGGTGGCGTGCAGGCGCAGGCCGAGCCAGGCCCGGCCCGGTTCGCGCCCACCGAGCGGAACCTCGGCAGTGAACCCGAACGCGTCGCCATCGGAGGCCGGCAGGCCCCAGTAGTCCGCGACATCGGGGCGCGGCAGGCCGTGGTTTGCCTGCGCCACGACCTCGCCATCGAGCAGCACCTCGACGCGCGCCAGGCCCGCGCCGGATTTGAGCGCCCAGCCCTCGACGCGCAGCTCGCCCGCGATGGCCTCGCCGGGTTGCGGCGAATCGACCCAGGCCAGCGCGGGCAGCACGCAGGCCGCGTGCGCGGGAACGCCTCCGTCCGCCTCCGCATCCGCGCGGGCGTCCGCGAGCGCAGCTGGCGACGCCAACCCGAACCGCAGGAAGCGCTTGCGCCCCTGGTCGACATTGAGCACGCGCGGCGATGGCAGCACGCCGGCCAGCGTGCACAGCTCGCGATAGCCATCGAGCCGCGCCCTGAGCGGCCGCGCCGTGTCTTCGACCACCAGCAGCACGGGCGCGCCGCTTTGCAGCGATTCACCGCGCTCGAGCAGGCCCCACTGCTGCAGCTGGACGGCGCGGCCGTGCTTGGCGTTGAGCGGGTGCTCGAGCACGCGCACTTCGCTGCCGAGGGCCAGCGAGAGCTGCGCGCCGAGCATGAAGTTGTCGGCCACCAGCAGGGTGCCGGGCGGCATCGCAGCCAGGTCACCGCGCACCGCCCGCGCCACCTCGTTCCAGCCTGAAAGGTTGTCGGCATACGCCGGGCCGGCTGCCAGCCAGGCGCGCCCCGCCGGCGTCGCCAGCACCGCCAGGTAGGCCAGCAGGGCACACAGGCCTGCCGCTGCGAATCCGTACACCACTCGCCGCGCCCAGGGCCGCCAGCGCGACAGCAGCACCGGCGCCGCCGTGCACAGCGCCAGCCAGCCGGCCAGTGGCCAGTGGAAGCTCACGCGCTCGCCGTCGGCGAAGAAGCCGAGCAGGAAATAGCCAGGCACCGCCACGGCGCCCAGGCCGAGCAGCAGCGGCCAGGCCGGCTCGTCGCCGCCGCGCCGGCGCCAGGCCGCGGCCAGCGTCGCCAGCAACAGCAGCAACAGCGGCGGCGTCACCACCAGGGCCTGCACCGGCAGCCACCACAGCCCGGCGGCCTGCGGTTGCCAGGGATGCCGCTGCACGAACTGGAAATCCACGCCGGCGCCCTGGTTGGCCAGGTTCCAGGCCAGCACCGGCCACCACGCCGCCGCGCCCGCCGCCAGCGCCAGCCAAAGGCCAGGATGGCGCAGCAGCGCGCGCCCCTCGCGCACCGCCAGCAGGCCGGCCGCGCCGGCCAGCACCACCAGGGCGAACCGGTAGTGCGTCAACGCCCCCATCGCCAGCGCCAGCGCCAGCTGCACGAAGGCCGGCCAGCCGGCGCGGGCGAGCAGCGCCGCGAACGCATCCAGGCACAGCAGCGCCGCCACCAGCATCGGCACGTCGGGCAAGGCCAGCACGCCCATCGCGCCACCCAGCGGCATCAGCAGCACCAGCCAGGCCGCCTGCCACGCGGCGGCCTCGCCGAACCAGCGGTGCGCGATGCGCCAGGCCAGCCAGGGCAGCAGCGAACCGAGCAGGACGAAGGGCAGCCGCACCGCGAAGATCGACGGCCCGCCGACGGCCGTGCCGAGCCAGGCCAGCCAGGCGGTCAGGCCCGGCAGGTCGGAATACGCCCAGGCCGGGTGGCGCGCTTCCTGCGCATAGAAGGCCTCGTCGCCGAAGGGCTGCAGCCACGCGGCCAGCAACAGCTTGGCCATCAGTACCGCAGCCCAAACCGCGGGGAACTTCACGCGCGTCGAACCGGGCCGCATGCCAGCATCCACCAAGGTATCCTTCGAACAACCTACGCCAGGACCCCCGCATGCAAGCGAAGGCATCGAACGCCGACATCCTAACCGAGCGCACGCGCCTGGCACTCGCCGACGCCGAGGCGCAGGTGAACCAGCTCGTGCTGGGCAAGCCACGCGAGGTGCGGCTGGCCTTCACCACCCTGCTCGCCGGTGGCCACCTGCTGATCGAGGACCTGCCGGGCCTGGGCAAGACCACGCTGGCGCGCGCGATGGCCGCGAGCCTGGGCCTGGACTTCCAGCGCATGCAGTTCACCTCCGACCTGCTGCCCTCGGACATCATCGGCGTGTCGATCTACGACCAGGCCGCGCGCGAATTCCGCTTCCACGCCGGCCCGGTGTTCACCCAGCTGCTGCTGGCCGACGAGATCAACCGCGCGCCGCCGCGCACGCAGAGCGCCCTGCTCGAGGCCATGGCCGAACACCAGGTGACGGTGGACGGCACCACGCACGCGTTGCCGCAGCCCTTCTTCGTCATCGCCACGCAGAACCCGGTGGACCTGGCCGGCACCTTCCCGCTGCCGGATTCGCAGATGGATCGTTTCCTGCTGCGCCTGCACCTGGGCTACCCGGAGGCGGCCGCCGAACGCGAGATGCTGGCCGGCGCCGACCGCCGCGACCTGATCGCCCATTCGATGCCGCGCCTGTCGGGCGAGGACGTGCTCGCGCTTCGCAGCGCGGTCGGCAGCGTGCATGCCAGCGAGGCGCTGGTGGCCTACGTGCAGGCCCTGCTGCAGGAAAGCCGCCGGCACCCGGGCGTGCAGGTGGGGCTGTCGCCGCGCGCCGGCCTGGGCCTGCTGCGCGGCGCGCGCGCCCTGGCGCTGCTCGACGGCCGCGACCATGCGCTGCCCGAGGACGTGCAGGCGCTGTTCGCCGCGGTCGCCGCGCATCGCCTGGTGCCCGAATCCGAGGCCGAGCGCCGGGACGGCCTGGCCGAGGCGATCCTGCGGACGGTGGCCGTGGACTGACGGCCATGCCGCACGTGCCGGACCTCGCCGAACGCCTGGGCGAACGCCTCTCGCGCCTGCCCCTGGTCAGGCCGCGCGCGCCGGAAACGCTGCCGGTGCATATCGACCGCCGGCGCATCTACGTGCTGCCCACCGGCTTCGGCCTGTTCCTGGCCCTGATGCTGGGCGCGATGGTGCTCGGCGGGCTGAACTACAACAACAACCCGGCGCTGCTGCTCGCCTTCGTCACCGCGGCCGTCGCCCACAACAGCCTGGTGCAGGCGCACCTGTCGCTGTCGGGGCTGCGCATGGTGGCCCTGCATGCCGAGCCGGTGTTCGCCGGCCAGCCGATGGCCGTGCGCGCCGCCTTCGAGGCCACCGGGCTGCGCCGCCGGCCCGGCCTGGAACTCGCCGCCGGCCCCGTGCAGGCCGCCTTCGACCTCATGCCCGGCGAGCGCGCCGAAGTCGTGCTGGCGCTGCCGACCGCGCGTCGCGGCTGGCTCGAGCCCGGACGCCTGCGCCTGTCGACGATCCGGCCCCTGGGCCTGGCGCGGGCCTGGAGCTGGCTGCTGCCGCGCGCGCGCCTGCTGGTCTATCCGCTGCCCGAGGCCGGCGAGGTGCCGCTGCCCGCGCACGGCGGCGACAGCGCCTCGCGCCGGACCCGCCAGCACGGCGAGCAGCCCCACCACCTGCGCGAGTACCGCCCCGGCGACGCCCGCAAGCAGATCGCCTGGAAGCCCTCGGCGAGCTCGGGCCGGCTGCTGGTGCGTGAATACGAGGCCAGCGCCCCGCGCGAAATCGAACTGGCCTGGGACGCGCTGCAGGGCCTGGCCCACGAGGCACGCATCCGCCGCCTGGCCCGCTGGGTGGTGGATGCCGAACGCCTGGGCCACCGCTTCCGCCTGCACCTGCCGGGCACGGTGATCGGCCCGGGCCGCGGCCCCGAGCACCGCCACGCCTGCCTGCGCGCACTGGCCCTGATGCCCGATGCCTGAGCGCCTGCCGACGCCGCTGCGCCGCTGGTGCATGGCCGCCGCCGCGGCCTGCCTGCTGCCGCTGCTGCTGCAGGTGCCGGCGCCGCTCGCGCTGGCGCTGGGCGCGACCGCCGCGCTCGGCTACGGCTTCGACCGGCGCTGGCCGGGTGCGCTCCGGATGGTGCTCCTGTTGGGCGTAGCGGCCTACATAGTGTTCACCTTTGGCTTCAACCTCGGACGCGACACCGGCACGGCGCTGCTGGCCGCGCTGCTGGCGGTCAAGCCGGGCGAAACCCAAAACCGTCGCGATGCGCAGAGCCTGCTGGGCTTTTCCCTGTTCGCGCCCTTCGCCGCCTTCCTGCAGGACCAGGGCCCGCTGGTGATGGCGCTGTCGCTGCTGGCGCTCGCGCTGCTGCTGCCGGCGCTGGCGATGCTGGCCGAATACCGGCCCGGCCAGCCGGCACCGGCCTTCGACCGCTCGCGCCTGCGTGGCACCGGCATGGCCGTGCTGGTGGCGCTGCCGCTGGCGCTGGCCGGGTTCTGGCTGTTCCCGCGCCTGGCCACGCCGCTGTGGGGCATGCCCGAGAATGCGCTCGGGCGCGGCGGCCTGGACGACCGCATGACCCCGGACCAGTGGATCGACCTGTTCAGCAGCGACCTGCCGGCGGCGCGCGTGCGTTTCGCCGGCACGCCGCCCTCGCGCCAGGACATGTACTGGCGTGCGCAGGTGCTCTGGGACTTCGACGGCCGCAGCTGGACGCGCGAGCGCAGGCCGCTCGGCGAAGCCGCCGCGCCGGTACCCGGCCCGGGCGGCGTGGTCGAGTACGAACTCTCGCTCGAGCCCACCGACCAGCGTTACCTGCTGGTGCTCGACCGGCCGCTGGAAGCACCCGCGGGCACCCGCCTGCGCGCCGATGCCAGCGTGGTCTCGGACATCCCGGTATCGCGCCTGATCAAGTACACCGGCCGGTCGGACCCCGACGCCCGCCTGCAGGCCGCGCTCGGCCCGGGCGACTGGCTGCGTGCCACCGCCCTGCCCCCCGATCTGAACCCGCGCACGCTCGCGCTGGGCCGGCAGTGGAGCGCCGAAAGCGGCGGCAGCGACGTGGCCGTGGTGCGCCGGGCGCTGGAGTGGATCGGCGCCGAGTTCAGCTACAGCCTCACAGTGCCGCCCACGGGCCTGCACGGCGTGGACGAGTTCCTGTTCGATTCGAAGGTCGGCTTCTGCCAGCACTTCAGCTCGGCCTTCGCCGTCCTGATGCGCGCGGCCGGCATTCCCAGCCGCGTGGTGATTGGCTACGCCGGCGGCTACCGCAATCCCTATGCCGACTACTGGGTGGTGCGGCGCATGGACGCACACGCCTGGACCGAAGTCTGGCTCGAGGGCCGCGGCTGGACCCGGGTGGACCCGACCGCGGCCGTGGCGCCGATCCGCATCCTCGATACCGTCGAGGACCGCCAGCGCGCCGAGTCCCTGCTGCCCGAGGCCTTCACGCCGGTCCGCGACCTGGCCGACTGGGCACGTCGCGGCTGGAACGACCTGGTGCTGGCCTTCGACGCCGACCGCCAGGCGCGACTGTTCCGGCCGCTCGGCGTCGACCAGGCCAGCGCCGGCCAGCTGGGCCTGGCCTTCGCCATCGGCGCCGGCACGGTGATGCTGCTGACCCTGTGGTACCTGATGCGCGGCCAGCCGGCCAGCCGCGACCCGCTGGTCGCCGCCTGGTTCGTCTTCACCAAGCGCATGCGCCGCGCCGGTCTCGGCAAGCCCGCCTGGGAGCCGCCGCTGGCCTACGGGCGCCGTCTGTCGGAGGCCCTGCCCGCCCAGTCGGAAGCCCTGGAATCACTCAGCCGGCGTTATGCCGCTGGCCGATACGCTCCGGACGGACTGTCCGGGGATGAACTCGGGCGCCTGGTCGCCGACCTTCGCGCCTTCCGTCCCACCCGCACCCCTCGTCGAAACGGAGACCTGCCATGAAGCGCCCGTCGTCCCGCGTCCGGATGTTGCTTCCCCTGTTCGCCACGCTGGCCCTGGCCGGCTGCGTCACCGCGCCCAAGCCGCTGCAGGGCAGCTTCGCGCCGGTGCAGCCCGGCGACGTCGTACGCTCGGGCGCCAGCGGCGACCTGGTGCGCTGGGGCGGTCGCGTGGTGAAGGTCGAGCCGCTCTCCGACCGCAGCTGCTTCGAGATCGTCGGCGTGCGCCTGGGCAGCGACGGCCGGCCGCTGGCGCGCGACCAGAGCGACGGCCGCTTCATCGCCTGCCGCGCCGGCTTCTACGATCCGGAGGTATTCCTGGCCGGCCGCGAGATCACGATCATCGGCCGCACCAGCGGCTTCGAGAACCGCAAGGTCGGTGACTACGACTACCGCTATCCGCTCGTTGACGCCGACGTGATCTACCTGTGGCCCGAGCGCAAGGACGTCGACGTCATCATCGAGCGCCACCCGTTCTGGTGGTGATCGCCCCGCGCCTCAGCCGGGCGGCCAGTGCATGGCGCGCCCGGCCAGCAGGTGCAGGTGGATGTGGTACACACTCTGGCCGCCGTCGCGATTGGTGTTGAACACCACCCGGTAGCCGTTTTCGGCGAAACCTTCCTTCTTCGCCCAGGCCGCGGCCGCCATCACCAGGCGGCCGGCCAGGACTTCGTCGCCGGGTGCCAGCTCGTTGAGCGTGGCGACGGGCTTTTTCGGGATGAACAGCACGTGCACCGGCGCCTGCGGGTTGATGTCGCGGAAGGCCAGCACGTGCTCGTCCTCGTGGACGATGTCGGCGGGGATCTCGCGGGCGATGATCTTGTCGAAAATCGTGGCCATGGCCGCTCCTCAGGAAGGGATTTCGCTGCGTGAACCGAAGGCGTGCGCGAGCGTGCCGCGGTCGACGTACTCCAGCTCGCCGCCCAGCGGCAGGCCGTGCGCGAGCCGGCTGGGCGTGACGCCCGCCTGCCGCGCCAGCTGCGCCAGGTAATGCGCGGTGGCTTCGCCCTCGACGGTGGGATTGGTGGCGATGATCAGCTCGCGCACCTCGCCCTGGGCCAGGCGCGCGGCCAGCTTGTCGAGCCCGAGCTCCTTCGGGCCGATGCCGTCGAGCGGCGACAGCCGGCCCTGCAGCACGAAGTACAGGCCGCGATAGCCGGTGGCGGTCTCGATCGCCAGCCGGTCGGCGGGCGACTCGATGGCGCACAGCAAGCCGCGCTCGCGCGAGGCGCTGGCGCAGATCGCGCAGACCGGCGTCTCGCTGAAGTCGCGGCACGACTCGCAGTGGCCCACCTTCTCCACCGCCTCGGCCAGCGCGGCCGACAGGCGCAGTCCGCCCTCGCGGTCGCGCTCGAGCAGGTGGTAGGCCATGCGCTGGGCCGACTTGCTGCCGACGCCCGGCAGGCAGCGCAGGGCCTCGATCAGCTGCGCCAGCAGCGGCGAGGCGCTCACGTGGGGCTCAGAACAGGCCCGGGATCTTCATGCCCGGGGGGATCGGCATGCCGGCGGTGGCGGCCGACATGCGCTTCTGGCTCTCTTCGTTGGCCTTGTTGACGGCGTCGTTGAAGGCCGCGGTGACCAGGTCCTCGAGCATCTCGGCGTCCGACAGCACCGACGGGTCGATGCGCACGGCACGGCACTCCATCTTGCCGGTCAGGGTGACCTTGACCATGCCGCCGCCGGACTGGCCCTGCACCTCGACGCTGCCCAGCTCTTCCTGGGCCTTCTTGAGGTTGTCCTGCATGCGCTGGGCCTGCTGCATGAGTTGGGCGATGTTGCCTCGCATGGTGTCTTCCTTCGTGTCAGTGGTCGTCCAGGGGACGGATGGAATCGGGTACGAGCGTGGCGCCCTGCTTCACCAGCTGGGCCACGACCGGGTCGGAGAGGAAATCGGACTCGGCACCGGCCTGGCGTTCGCCGCGCTGGCGCTGCGTGCGGTCGTGCAGGGTTTCGCCGGCGGCCGCCCTGGCGGCCTCGAAACGCAGCCTGGGCTCGGCGCCCAGGTGCGGCGCGAGCGCGGCGGCGAGCTGGCGCAGCAGCGAGTCGCTGCGCAGGTGGTCGAAGCTGTCGGGCAGCGAAAGCGAGAGCACGCCGTCGGCGTAGTCGCAGAACGCGCAGTGCGCCGCCAGCTCGCGCACCGGGCCGCGCAGGCCGGCGTCGGCGACGAGGTCGAGCCAGTCTTCGGCGCTGGCCAGGCGGGCACCGCCGCCCGTGGGCGCGGCCGGCGCGGCCGGCTGCACCGGGGCAGCCGCAACGGGCGCAGGCTCGTGCCGAGGCGGTTCATTGCGCGGCGGTTCCGCGAACACCGGCGGCGGC
>NZ_KZ679095.1 GCF_003024235.1 Arenimonas caeni
GGAGTTTCCTTTTTACTCATTCAAGCCGAAGCCGCTTCGCGGCTCGGCTTAATTCAGGTGTTGGGTTACGCACGGGAGGCTGGGTCGTGAACGTCATGCTGAAGCGAGCTTACGAATTACCCGCCAAGCACGATGGCCAACGAATTCTCGTGGATCGTCTCTGGCCACGGGGTTTGGGCAGGGCAACAGCCAGGATCGATCTCTGGCTGAAAGAGGTCGCGCCCTCTGCGGAGCTTCGCCGGTGGTTTGGCCATGATCCGGAGAAATGGACTGAGTTCAGGAAGCGGTATCGCGCCGAGCTGGAGGACAATCCCGCATGGCCTGAGCTTCAAGCGCTCGCGCGCCAAGGCGATCTCACACTTGTGTACGCGGCGAAGGACCAATTGCACAACCAGGCGGTGGTGCTCAAACAGCTCCTGGAGCGCGAAACCTGACCATTCGTTAAGCTGCCGGATCCGTACCCCTTGGGCAGACGTACGCGTTACCGAGCCCCAGGGGCGCGGCTACGCGTCCTCCAACCCACCAACAGCAAAACCTGTGTATCCCATGGATCCCACCACCTGGCTACTCTATCTCGCAGCGGCAGTCGGGTTGTCGTTGTCGCCGGGGCCGAACGGGCTGCTTGCGCTGACCCATGGCGCGCTCTACGGCCATCGAAAGACCTTGAACACCATCGTTGGTGGTTCGGTCGGTTTCGTGGCGCTGATCGGGCTGTCCATGTTCGGGATCGGTGCCTTGCTGCAGTCATCGATAGTCTGGCTGGTCGTGCTCAAGTGGGCTGGTGGCGCCTATCTTGTCTACCTCGGGGTGCAGGTCTGGAGGTCTCCGCCAGTAGACCTCGAACCCGGGCGGCAGTCCTCGGAGCTTTCTTCTGGCGAAATGCTCCGGCAAGGCGCACTGTCCGCAGTGACCAACCCCAAGGGCCTGCTCTTCTTCGCCGCCTTCCTGCCTCAGTTCCTCGACCCTGAACGAAATCTGCTCGTGCAGTTCATGGTCATGGCAGGCACGTTCGCGCTGGTCGAGATCGTCACGGAGTTCGCCCTGGCAAGTGCAGCGCATCGTCTTCGTCCCTGGCTCCGCAGGGTGGGAAGTCGTTTCAATCGTGTTTGTGGCGGTGCATTTGTCGCCATCGGCGCCGCGTTGCCCTTGCGCAGTTGAATCCGCATCCCACGGTGTCGCGTGGTCCACGGCCCGGCCGTTTCCACTGCCAATTTCATCCCGGGTGACAGCCATGAAGCTCGATTTTCGAACTGCCAACAAGCCTGGCCTTCTCCTGGGCGCTGCCCTGTTTATCGCAGGTGTTCTGGCCATTTCAGTGCCGCCGGAGATCGTGGTCCACCACGGAAATTCCAGGCCGGGTGTCTTTCGCGGCCTCAAGACCGCCGAGGTCGTCACCAGGGACCGCGCGCGATTCTACGGCGGCTGCCTGGCTGCGGCGGGGGTGTTCCTGACGCTATTCTCGCTCTATGTCCCAAGGCGTCCACCCTCGGTGGACCATGGCGGGCCCAACTAGCGTTAAGGCCCAAGCCTCCGGCGCGGCCCGGCCCAGGCAGAATGCGCATCGAGGAGAGTCCGTGGAACAGTCCAGCAAAGCGAATGAAGACGTCGTCTCTCGCATCTACGGGCTGGCGCCTGAGCCTTTGCCCGAAAGGACTTCAGGAGCCATGTCCGTGCTCGACCACAAGATCCCACCCCCGATCATCGGGCTTTCGTGCGCCGCCCTGGCCTGGGCGGTTTCATGGCTGACGCCCCGGTTCGATTTTGATTGGCCGCTCCAGGCGGCCGCCGCCGGGGTCCTCGCCCTGCTTGGCGCAGGCCTCGACCTTTGGGCCCTGTTTGCCTTTCGTTCGGCACGGACCACGGTCAATCCCCTGGCGCCCGGTCGCTCCAGCGCAGTGGTGCTCGCCGGCCCCTATCGCTTTTCGCGCAATCCGATGTACCTGGGCATGGCCCTGCTGTTGCTGGCGTGGTGCGTCTTCCTGGGCAACCCGCTCACCGCGGTGTCGGTGGTGCTTTTCTGCGCTTACATCACAAGGTTCCAGATCCTTCCCGAGGAACGCGCCCTGCTTGCCAAGTTCGGCGCCCCGTATGCTTCCTACCTTTCAGAGGTCAGGCGTTGGATCTAGGGGAAGCGCATGAAGAACACCTCGCGGCTGTACACGGACCTGGCATGGCTCTGGCCCAGGTGGGGCGACGCCACCACCGAGTACGCGCATTACTGTGAGTTCGTCTCGCGGCTGGTCGGCCGGTACGCCAGGATCCCGGCCACCACCTTGCTGGACATCGGCTGCGGCGGCGGCAAGAACGTCCTGAACCTGAAGCGCAAGTACGAAGTCACCGGCCTGGACCTGAGCCCCGT
Source organism: Arenimonas caeni (assembly GCF_003024235.1). GTDB lineage: Bacteria > Pseudomonadota > Gammaproteobacteria > Xanthomonadales > Xanthomonadaceae > Arenimonas > Arenimonas caeni. Next base: position 2,360 of record NZ_KZ679095.1, read on the forward strand.
CATGCTGGCCCAGGCGCAGGCGCTCAATCCCGAATGCGAGTTCGTCCTGGGCGACATGCGCAGCTTCCGGCTGGGCAGGACCTTCGATGCGATCCTGATGGACGATGCGATGTCCTACATGGCCAGCCCCGGGGACTTCGAGGCGGCCCTGCGCACCGCCGCCGACCACCTCCGGCCCGGCGGGGTGATGGTCGTGACCCCGGACGTGACGGTGGAGAATTTCCAGCAGAACCGGACCACCGCAACGCCAGCCATGCGCACCGGGGCGCCGGACGAGCCGGACGTCGTCTTCGTCGAGAACGTCTACGACCCCGATCCGGACGACGGCCAGTATGAAACGACGGTGCTCTATCTCATCCGGGAGCACGGAAAGCTCCGGGTCGAGACCGATCATTGGACAATGGGCCTGTTCCCCCTGGCGACCTGGCGCCGCGTCCTGCGCGAGGCCGGCCTGGAGGTGCACGAGGAGCGCTACGATGCGGGTGGGGAGGCGTACACCGTCCTTGCCTGCGTGAAGTAAAACCAACAGGGGGTGGTTTCGTGGAAATGAGGCATTCGGGGCTTGGCATTTCGTCGTTCATCATCAGCACGGCCATCGGCGTGCTCATGTTCCTGCTGTTCGTGATCGCGGGGGTGCTGGAAACCTCGACGCCCGGCGGCATGGATGAAAATTCGGTGGAGGCGATGCTGGTCGGGCTGTTCCTGATCGCCTTCCTGCTCATGGACCTGGTCGCGCTGGGCCTGGGGGTCGGCGGCCTGTTCCAGCGGGACCGGAGGAAGGTGTTCGCGGTGCTGGGCGTGGTTTTCTCGGTGGGTACGGTGGCCATCACCCTGCTGTTCCTGCTGATCGGCATGATGGCCTGACCATGGGAAACGCGGCGGCTTCGCGCTTGCGGGGTTTCGGCCTGTTGGCCGCGGCGGCGACGGCCCTGCTCGCCGGCTGCCAGCCGGTGCGGCCGGAAGCGGCCTGCCTCGTGGACGGCCCGGAAGCGCTGCTGCCGGCGAAGGTGCTGGACGTCCGCCCGGGCATGACCCGGGAGGCGCTGGAGCGGCTGATGGGCGAGCCCGACTACTCGCCGGCCGAGGGCCAGTACTACTTCAGCACCGGCGGCGACTGTCCGCTGGGGATCGACGGGCACGAGGCGCCCTGCGGCCTGGTCGCCAGCTTCGGGCCGGAAGAAGATGCCGACGGGGCACGACTGCCCGGACGGCTGGAATCGTGCTGGTGGGGAGCGATCGGGGAGTAGGGCAGGCATGGCGACGAGGCCCGCGACGAGAGCGCATGCACGGCGGCCGCTGCCGCTGGCGAAGGCCTTTACCTACATCGAGCCCGGCCCGGTCGTGCTGCTGGCCACGCACGACCGCGGCCGGCACAACCTCTGCCGGGTGGTCGAGTTCATTCCCCGCCACGACCTGGTCGTGCTCGAGGCGGTGGCGGCGCACCTGTCGACCGGCCGCAAGGAAACACGCCTGCTGCACGCCATCGGTGACGGCCGCTTCGTCGCCGACGGCCGCCGCTACGACCGCCGCCGGCAGATGGCATCGAAGCTGCCCGACGGCGTGTGATGGCTCAGGCGCCGGGCTCGGCCCGGAAGATGACCCGGCCCTGGTAGGGCTCGCCCAGCGGCACCAGCCGGAAGCCCAGCGCCGCGGCGCGATCGACCAGCATCGGGAACATCGCCTGCTTGGTCACCCAGACGGCGTCTTCGCGCTCGAGCAGCTCGCCGGCGAAGCTGGAGTCGAAGTCGGCGCCGAAGCGCTCGCGCGGCACCGGTTCGAGCGAGACCTTTTCCACCGCCGCGCCCATGTGCAGGTGCAGCCCGTAGCGGGCCATGTCCTCGACGAACACCACTTCCTCGACGGGGTGGTCGACGCGCGACGACAGTTCGTCCGCCCAGCGCCCGGCGTCCTTCGAGGTCGGCCACAGCGCCGTACCGAAACGCAGCGCCAGCAGGCACACGACCAGCAGGCCGAGCCAGCGCAGTCGCAGCGGGCCACGACCCTCGGCCTGCCACTGCCTGGCTGCCAGCACGGCGATCGGCACGAACAGGGGCAGCACGTACAGGGGCAGCCGCGAGCGGGCGATGCAGAAGACGATCAGCGGCAGCAGCAACCAGAGCCAGAGCGCCAGCAACGGGGCGTCGGCACGGCGCGTGGCCGCGTCGCGCCAGGTGCGCGCGCGCCGCAGGCCGCTGCGCAGGGCGCGCCAGGCCACGCCGGTCCAGGGCAGGCTGCCCAGCAGCAGGGTCGGGCCGTACACCAGCAGCCAGCCGTACCACTGCGGGTTGCGGTGCAGCTTGTCGCTGGCGATGCGGGCCACGACTTCGGTGCCCAGGAAATAGGAAAGCAGGCCCTCGTGGCGCAGCACCACCACCAGGTACCAGGGCAGGGCCAGCAACACGAACAGCAGCGCGCCCGTCCACCAGGCGCGCAGGCTGCGCCGCTCGGGCGCGGGTGCCAGCCACTGCATCGCCACCACGGCCAGCAGCGGCAGCAGGGCCGGCGGCCCCTTGGTCATGAAGGCGATGGCGAAGCCCGCCCACATCAGCACCAGCCAGCGCCCGGCGTGTTCGCGCGGACCGAAGCGCGACTCGACCCAGGCCCACATCGCCAGGCCCTGAAAGGCGGCGAGCAGGAAGTCGGTGGTGATCAGGTTGGCGGCCCCGAAGGGCAGCAGCATGGTGGCGAAGGCCAGTGCGGCGGTGGCTTCGGTCCCCGGCTGCAGGCGCCGCGCCACCCGCCAGGCCAGCCAGGTGCAGGCCAGGAAGGCCAGGGCCGCCGGCAGCCGCGCGGCCCAGGGGTTGGCGCCGAAGGTGGCGACGCTTGCGGCGATGGCCCAATAGGTCACCGGGGGTTTGGTCCAGTGCCCAGTTTCGTGGTGGCGCGAGAGGTCGACGAAGTTGCCCGTGTCGAGCATGGTCAGCGCGACATTCGTGTAGCGCCCTTCGTCCGGATCCCAGATGGCGCGCGCGCCCATCAGGCCGAAGGCCAGAAGCAGCGCCACCACCGCCACCCGGAAGCCGGGCGAGGCCAGCGTGGTGCGCCAGTCGGGCGTCACTTCGAGACCTGGGCGATCCAGTCTTCGAGGTTGTAGTAGTTCGTCACGCGGGCGATGAGGCCGTCGCGCACGTCGAAGAAGGCGCCACCGGGCAGCACGTACTTCTGGCCGTGCGCCGGGGGCAGGCCGGTGTCGTCGGCCAGGTACTCGCCGTGCACCACGTACTCGGCGGCGACGCGGTCGCCGGATTCGTTGGCCATCACCACGATGTCGCGCAGCTGCTCGCGGTAGCAGCGGTCCATGCGCCCGAGGAAGGCGGTGAAGGCGGCCTTGCCGGTTTCCCGTCCGCCCTGGTTGACGTCGTGGGCGACGTCATCGGCCAGCAGGTCGAGCATGGCTTCGCGGTCGCCGCGGTTGAAGGCGGTGTAGTAGGCCAGCACCAGTTCGATGGCGCGGTCGGAGAGGCGGTTGCCGTCGACGATCATGGGGTTTCCTCGGTTCACCAGGGCAGGGCGTCGAGATCGACGTTGCCGCCGGAAAGGATAAGGCCGACGCGCTTGCCGGCGAAGTGTTCCGGATGTTTCAGGACCACGGCCAGGGCAATGGCGGCGGAAGGCTCGACCACCTGCTTGAGCCGGCCCCAGAGCAGGCGCATGGCGGCCACCACTTCGGCGTCGGTGGCCAGCAGCGCCTGCACGCGCAGCTGCTGCATCAGGGCCAGGTTGGGCGAACCGACGGTGGCGCGCAGGCCGTCGCATAGCGTGTCGGGCACGAGTTCGGTGACATGGCGGCCCTGGCGCAGCGATTCGAAGGCATCCGGCGCGCCGGCCGGTTCGGCGCCGAACACGGCCGCGCCGCCGCGGGCGGCGGCCACCAGGGCGCTGCCGCAGGTGAGGCCGCCGCCGCCGAGCGGGGTGACCAGTGCGTCGAGTGGCCCGGCTTCCGAGAGCAGCTCGAGCGCGGCCGTGCCCTGGCCGGCGATCACGTCCGGGTCGGCATAGGGGTGCACCAGGCGGGCGCCGGTGTCGGCGACGATGCGGGCGGCCGTGGCCTCGCGCGCGGCCTGGTTGGCGGCACAGCGGTGCACGTTGGCGCCATAGGCTTCGATCGCGGCGAGCTTCACGGCGTTGGCGCCTTCGGGCACCACCACGTGTGCCGGGATGCCGCGTTCGCGGGCGGCCAGGGCCAGCGCCGCGCCGTGGTTGCCGGAGGAATGCGTGACGACGCCGCGGGCGGCGGTATCGGCGTCGAGCGCCTGCACGGCGTTGCAGGCGCCGCGGAACTTGAAGGCGCCGATGCGCTGCAGGTGTTCGCACTTGAAATGCAGCTGCGCGCCGGCCAGCGCGTCGAGCGAGCGCGAGCGCAGCACGGGGGTGTGGTTGGCATGCGGGGCGATGCGCGCGGCGGCGGCCAGCACGTCGTCGAAGGTGGGTAGCCGGGTGTCCATGGACGGGTCGTTCAGTGGTCGCGTGCTAGCCTAGCAGCCAGTTCGTTAAACCTTGCGGAAACCCCGTCCGATGAGCCTTTCCCGGGGCGATGGCTTCGTCCACCTCGCTGATTACCGTGCGCCGGCCTGGCGCGTCCTGCACGCCGGCCTCGTCTTCGAGCTCGACCCCGCGGCCACCACGGTCGAGTCGGTGCTTTCGCTCGAGCCCGACCCGGCCCGGCCCGGCCAGCCGGTCACGCTCGACGGCGAGGGCCTGGAGCTGCTGGCCATCGAACTCGACGGCCGCGCCCTGGGCGGCGACGGGTACGCCTACGATGGCCACCAGCTGACGATCCTGGACCCGGGCCGCGCCTGCGAGCTGCGCACCCGTGTGCGCATCCACCCGGACGCCAACACCCGTCTCGAGGGGCTGTACCAGAGCGGCCGGCTGCTGCTTACCCAGTGCGAGGCGCAGGGCTTCCGGCGCATCACCTTCATGGCCGACCGGCCCGACGTGATGCCGCGCTGGCGCATCACCCTGCGCGCGGCGCGCGACGCCTTCCCGGTGCTGCTGGCCAACGGCAACCCGGTGTCGAGCCGCGGGCTCGGGGATGGCCGGCACGAAGCTGTGTGGGAGAACCCGCACCCGACGCCGGCCTATCTGTTCGCCATCGCCGCCGGCGAGCTCGGCCGCGTCACGAAGACGCTGCGCACCGCCGAGGGCCGCGAGGTGGAGCTCAACGTCTGGGCCGAACCAGGCGACGTCGAACGCTGCCGCTACGCCCTGGGCGCGGTGGATCGCTCGCTGCGCTGGGACGAACGGCGCTTCGGCCGCGGCTACGACCTGGACGTGTTCAACGTCGTCGCCGCCCAGGACTTCACCATGGGCGCGATGGAGAACAAGGGCCTGAACATCTTCAACGCCCGCTACATCCTGGCCGACGAGGCCACGGCCACCGATGCCGACTTCCTCGCCATCGAATCGGTGGTGGCGCACGAGTACCTGCACAACTGGTCGGGCAACCGCGTCACCCTGCGCGACTGGTTCCAGCTTTCGCTCAAGGAAGGCCTCACGGTCTTCCGCGACACCGAGTTCAGCTCCGACCTGCATTCGCGTGCGCTCAAGCGCATCGAGGTGGTGCGGCTGCTGCGCGGCCGGCAGTTCGCCGAGGACGCCGGCGCGCTCGCGCACCCGGTGCGGCCGGACCGGTACAAGGAAATCAGCAACTTCTACACGCTGACCATCTACGAGAAGGGCGCCGAGATCATCCGCGTGCTGCACACGCTGGTGGGCGAGGACACCTTCCGCGCCGGCATGGACCGCTACTTCGCCGACAACGACGGCAAGGCCGCCACGCTCGAGGATTTCCTGGCCGCGCACGCCGCCGCCAGCGGCCGCGACCTGGCCCAGTTCGCCCGCTGGTACGCGCAGGCGGGCACGCCCGAGCTGGCCATCCGCGCCGATTTCGACGCCGCCAGCGGCGACTACACGCTCACCATCGACCAGCACACGCCGGCCACGCCGGGGCAGCCGGAAAAGCAGCCGCTGCTGATCCCGCTGCGCTTCGCGCTCTACGACGCCGACGGCGGCGAGATCACGACGCCGCCGGAAGCCGACGCCGTGGTGCGCGAGGGCATGGCCGAACTCACCGCCGCCCGCCACGTGCTGCGCTGGCGCGGCCTGCGCGGGCGGCCGCTGCCCGCCTTCAACCACGGCTTCGCCGCGCCGGTGAAGCTGCAGGTCGACTACAGCGTCGACGAGCTGGCCCGGCTGGCCCGGCTCGAGCGCGATGCCTTCAACCGCTGGGACCTGCTGCAGCGCCTGGCCACCGACGCCCTGCTGGGTGCCGCGCACGCCGAGGCCGCCACGCAGACCCTGTCGGACGTGCTGGCCGACCTGCTCGAAGACACCTCGGCCGACCCGGCCTTCGTGGCCGAATGCCTGGCGCTGCCGGATTTCGACACGCTGGCCGAGCAGGTCGACGAGGTGGACGTCGAAGCACTGGTTGGCCGCCGCGAGGAACTGCTCGACCGGCTGGCCGAGGACCAGGTCGAGCGCCTGCAGTCGCGCTACGAAGCCCTGGCCGACGTCGCCGCCGGCGGCCTCGATGGCCCGGAGATGTCGGCGCGCGCGCTGCGCAACGCCTGCCTGTCGTGGCTGACCCGGCTCGACCCGCAGGCGGCCCTGGCCGAGGCGCAGTTCGCCGCCGCCAACACCATGACCGCCCGGCTCGCCGCGCTGCGCTGCCTGCTGCATTTCCAGGCGCCGGGCGCCGAGGCGGCGCTGGCGGCGTTCCAGCAGCAGTTCCGTCACGATCCTTTGGTCACGGACAAGTGGATCGCCCTGGTGGCGACCCGCCCGCATCCGGAGGCGCTCGCCGACGTCGAGGCATTGATGGCTTCGAATTGGTGGAAGGCCACCAACCCCAACCGCGTGCGCGCGCTGCTGGGCAGCTTCGCGCGTTCGAACCCGCTGGGCTTCCATCGTCGCGACGGTGCGGGCTATCGCCTGGTCGCCACGCAGGTGGCGTCGCTCGACGCCATCAACCCGCAGGTGGCGGCGCGGCTGCTGGGCGCGTTCGAAAGCTGGCGGCGCTGGACGGCGCCGCACCGCGGCCCGGCCCGCGAGGCGCTGGCCGCGCTGGAAGGCAAGCTCGGATCGCCCGACGGGCGCGACCTGCTCGAGCGCCTGCTGGGCTGATCAGCCGGCGCGCCTGCGCTGGCCCATCAGGCTGGCCAGGGTCGAACCCAGCACCACCAGGCCGGCGCCGACCCAGCCGGCCAGGCCGACGGTTTCCGGGGCGATGGCCGTGGGCCAGATCGAGTGCACCAGGCCCACCGCGCCCAGGCACAGCAGCGGCGTGGTCGCCAGGATGGCCGACACGCGCGAGGCCTCCCAGTGCGCCAGCGCCTCGGCGAAGGCGCCGTAGGCCACCAGGGTGTTCACCGCGCAGTACAGCAGCAGGCCCCAGTGCAGGCCGTCGAGCGCCAGCAGCGAGGCCGGCTTCGCCACCGGCAGCAGCACCAGGCTTGCCAGCACGTAGATCGCCAGCAGGATCGCCGGCGAGGACAGGCGCAGCAGCAGCTGCTTCTGCGCCAGTGCATAAACCGCCCAGACCACGGCCGCCAGCACCACCAGGGCCGAGCCCAGCAGGTAGCCCTCGCCGCCGGGCGGCAGGCCGCCCGACAGCTGGTCGCGGAAGTACAGGCCCAGGCCGGCGACGATCACGGCCAGGCCGGCCCACTGCCAGCCGTTGAAACGCTCGCCGAAAACGACGATGCCGCCCAGCGCCATCAGCAGCGGCGCCAGCTGGATCAGCAGCTGGGCGTTGGCGGGCGAGGTGTACTGCACGCCCAGCAGGTAGAGCACGTAGTTGCCGATCAGGCACAGGCCGGCCACCGCCAGCAGCCACCAGCGCCGCCGGTCGAGCCGGGCGAAGCCGCCCAGGCCGCCGCGCGCGGCCAGCCAGGCCAGCATGACGCCGGCCGCCAGCAGGAAGCGGAACCAGGTGAGGGTGTAGGGGTCGAGCTGCTCGAGCGTGAGCTTGAGCGCCACCGGCAGGGTGGCCCAGCACGCGGCCGTCACCAGGGCCAGCAGCAGGCCGAGTTTCCAGCGTCCGGAGGCCTGGTGCATGGACATGTGCGTGTCTTCGCGCGATATGAAGGGCGCGCACGTTAGCATGGCCGCGACACCTTTGAATTAAGGGCGGATTCACCGCCCCGGGCCAAGACTACCCGAGCATCCTGGGGGGATCCGCCATGAAACGCATTCTTGCCGCTTTCGCCACGCTCCTGCTGCTGTCGGGTTGCGCCACCTATGGCGATGGCTACTACCAGGATCGCGCGGTCTACGCCGACGGCGACTACTACTACCCCGCCTACGAGGGCGAGGGTGACTACTACTACGGCGCCGACACCGGTTACGACTACGACTACACCTACGCCTATCCCTACGGCTTCGGTTACGGCTACACGCCGTTCTGGGGCCTGGACCGCTACCGCTGCCGCAGCTACTACGGCTGCGTGCCGGCCTGGGGTGGTTATTACCCCTATTACTACGCCCCGGGCTGGAGCTTCTCGCTGGGCCACAGCTGGGGCTGGAGCAACTGGGGCTGGTACGGCGGCTACCGCTGGAACAACCGCCACCGCTGGTACGACAGCCACTACGGCTACCGCCACGACGATCGCCGCCGCGACCGTCGCGACGACCGCCGTGACGACCGCCGCGACCGCATCGAGCGTCGTGAAGAGCGCCAGGACACCAACCTGGGCCGGATCGAGCGCGAGCGCCGCTACATTCCGGGCGAGAAGGTCGCCCCGGGCGAGGAACGGAACGTTGATCGCGAGCGTTTCCAGCGTCGGCCCTCGCCGGCCGAGTCCGGTCGCCGCACGCCGGATCCGATCGGCGAAAAGGGCCCGACCGGAGAGATCCGGCCGGGGTCGGGGCGCCGCACGCCGGCCACCGGCCTGGGTCGCCCGGCCCCGGGCAAGATCGAAGGCCGGCTGGGCCGCCCGGCGCCGCGCGATATCGAAGATCGGATCGAGCGCCCGGCGCCTCGCGAGGCCGAGCCGGCCGTGGAACGGCCGAGCCGCGTGGGCATGCCGGTGCGCCCGGCGCCGGCCAACGCCCGTGGCCCGCAGATGCGTTACCCGGCGCAGCGGGCTGAACCCGGGACGGGCACGATGCCCCGCCAGGTGCCAGCGCCGCGTCGGGCCCCGTCGGCGGACTACACCCCGCGTTCGGCGCCCTCGCCGCGGGTTGCCCCGGCGCCGCGTTCAGCGCCGTCGCCCCGGGTTGCTCCGCCGCCGCGCTCCGCGCCGTCGCCGCGCCCGGCGCCTCAAGTGAGACCTGCGTCACAGAACAGAACATCCGACCGCGAGGACTAGGCCAGGCGGTGCCCCGCGGCATTGCACTGCGGTTTGGGCCGTCGCATTCTTGGCCCGCCGACTGACCTTCAGCGTCACATTGCGACGCGAACGCTCAGGAACCCTCTGTTCGGCGCCCGGCATCAGGTCCCCTGGATTCCCCCTGTTCCAAGACCCGCCGGGCGCCGACTTTCTCCCTCTGGCGCCGTGTTTGCACCGGCCGGCCGGAATCGAGCCAAAAAAAGGGCCTGGCGCTCCCCCCCGGGAGCGCCAGGCCCTGGCATCCCTACCACGCGCCTGACCAGCCCCTGTTCAGTCTGGTCGACGCCCCCCGGCGTTGGCCGTGGTAGGTGCCCCATAGTCAAAGCACGAAGCGTGCCAACCCGTGGCCAAGGGTGCAGCCCCGGCGCCCGCGCGGGATAATCGCGGCCCATGCGAAGGACCCCCGCCCATGCTCAGCCATGAAGTGATCGTCATCGGTGGCGGCCATGCCGGTACCGAAGCCGCGCTGGCTGCGGCGAGGGCGGGCGCGCGCACGCTGCTGCTGACCCACAGCATCGAGACCATCGGCCAGATGAGCTGCAACCCGGCCATTGGTGGCATCGGCAAGGGCCACCTGGTGCGCGAGATCGACGCGCTGGGCGGCGCCATGGCCATGGCGGCCGATGCCGCCGGCATCCAGTGGCGCACGCTCAACGCCAGCAAGGGCCCGGCCGTGCGCGCCACCCGCGCCCAGGCCGACCGCGCGCTCTACAAGGCGGCGATCCGGCGCATGGTGGAGCACCAGCCGAACCTGACGGTGTTCCAGGCCGCGGTGGACGACCTGGTGATCGAGGGCGGCCGCGTGCGCGGCGCCATCACCCAGTCGGGCCTGCGCTTCGAGGCGGCCGCGGTGGTGCTCACCGCCGGCACCTTCCTGGCCGGGCGCATCCACGTGGGGCTGCAGAACCATCCGGGCGGCCGCGCCGGCGAGGCGCCGGCCACCACCCTGGCCCAGCGCCTGCGCGAGGGGCCGTTCGTGGTCGACCGGCTCAAGACCGGCACGCCGCCGCGCATCGACGGCCGCACGCTCGACTACTCGGTGATGGCCGAGCAGCCCGGCGACGAGCCGCGGCCGGTGTTCTCCTTCCTGGGCAGCCGCGAGCAGCACCCGCGCCAGGTCTCGTGCTGGATCGCGCACACCAACGAGCGCACGCACGAGATCATCCGCGGCGGGCTCGATCGCTCGCCGATGTATTCGGGCGCGATCGAGGGCGTGGGCCCGCGCTACTGCCCGAGCATCGAGGACAAGGTGGTGCGCTTCGCCGACAAGGCCTCGCACCAGGTGTTCGTCGAGCCCGAGGGCCTGGACACCATCGAGATCTACCCCAACGGCATCTCCACCTCGCTGCCCTTCGACGTGCAACTCGCGCTGGTGCGCTCGATCCGCGGCTTCGGGAACGCGGTGATCACGCGTCCGGGCTACGCCATCGAGTACGACTACTTCGATCCGCGCGGGCTCAATGCGTCGCTGGAGACCAAGGCGGTCGAAGGCCTGTTCTTCGCCGGCCAGATCAACGGCACCACCGGTTACGAGGAGGCGGCGGCCCAGGGCCTGCTGGCCGGCCTCAACGCCGCGCGCCACGTGATGCAGCGCGAGCCCTGGTCGCCGCGCCGCGACCAGGCCTACCTCGGCGTGCTGGTGGACGACCTGGTGACGCACGGCACCACCGAGCCCTACCGCATGTTCACCAGCCGCGCCGAGTACCGGCTGCAGCTGCGCGAGGACAATGCCGACGAACGCCTGACGCCGGTCGGCCGCGAGCTGGGCCTGGTGTGCGACGCGCGCTGGGACGCGTGGTCGCGCAAGGCCGCGGCCATCGCCGCCGAACGCGCGCGCCTGCAGGCGATCTGGGTGGCGCCGGGCGGCGCGCTCGCGCAGGCGCTCGAGGCCGCCACCGGCATCGCACCCAGCCGCGAGGGCACGGCGCTGGACCTGATGAAGCGGCCGGAGCTCGACTACGCCGCGCTCGCCGCCGTGCCGGGCCTGGGCCCGGGCGTGGATGATGCCGCGGTGGCCGAGCAGGTGGAGATCGGCGTGAAGTACGCCGGCTACGTCGAACGCCAGCGCGAGGAGATCGAGCGCCAGCGCCGGCACGAAGACACCCGCCTGCCCGCGGACTTCGACTATGCGGGGCTGCCTGGCCTGTCGGCGGAGCTGCAGGCCAAGCTGGCGCAGGTGCGGCCCGAGACGATCGGCCAGGCCCAGCGCATCCCCGGCATGACGCCGGCGGCGATTTCGCTGCTGCTGGTCGCGCTGGCCCGGCGCAAGGGCCAGCGCGTCGCCTGAGGCGGCGCGAACCGTCGATGCCCGTCCGTTCGCATCCGCTGCACCGCCGCTGGCTGGCGCGCCGACGCCGCCTGCGCCGCTGGCTTCGACCGCTGCCCCGGCGCGCCAACGTGGCGCGCTACCCGGTGGTGAAATGGTTCGCCGAGGCCGCGCGCAAGCGGCCCTACCTGTGGTCGTTCAAGCGCCCGCACGTGCTGGTGTCGCTCTATTCGGGGGCGGTGCTGGCGCTGATGCCGGTGTACGGCCTGCAGCTGGCCATCGGCCTGGCGCTGGCGGTGTGGCTGCGCGGCAACCTCACGGTGATGGCCGCGCTGCAGATGGTGACCAACCCGTTCACGCTCGGGCCGATCTACTACGCCACGCACAAACTGGGCAGCTGGCTGATCGGGCTCACGGGGTACGGCGAGGGTGCCAGTGCGGTGGGCACGCACATCAATGCCCTGGTGGTCGGAGGCATCGTCGGTGGCCTGGGCTTCGCCCTGCTGCTGGACCTGGGCTGGCGGCTGGTGGCCTGGGAAGCCAGGCGTTTCCGCGCACAGCTGGCGGCGCTGCACGAACACGCCGGCTATCGCCACGGTGACGTGGACGCGCCCGGCGACTAGATTGTCGGCATGAAGAGCCTCGCCACGCTGCTGCTCGCCCTGCCGCTACCGCTGCAGGCCACCACCGTAGAATCCTGGGCGCTGCCGGCGCCGCCCGGCTCGGCGCAGCCCAATCTTTCGGTCGCCCCCGACGGCGACCTGCTGCTGAGCTGGATCGAGCGGCGCGAAGGCGGCGGACACCGGCTGATGTTCGACCGCCACGACGCCACCGAGGGCTGGCTGGGCGCGCGCCCGATCGCCGAGGGCGGGGACTGGTTCGTGAACTGGGCCGACTTCCCGGCCCTGCAGGCGCTCGACGACGGCAGCGTGTGGGCGCACGCGCTGGTCAAGAACGGCGAGGCGACCTATGCCTACGACGTGCGCCTGCATGCGTCCTTCGATGGCGGCCGCAGCTGGGCGCCGCAGGGCGTGGTGCACGACGACGGCACGCCGACCGAACACGGATTCGCCACGCTCTGGCCACAGCCGGGTGGGGGGCTGGGCATCGCCTGGCTCGATGGCCGGCATACCGGCGGGGGCGGGCACCACGGCCACGCCGGCGCCATGACCCTGCGCGCGGCCCGTTACGAAAAAGCCGGCAAGCAGGCCGAGCACGAACTCGACGCCAGCACCTGCGACTGCTGCCAGACCGACAGCGCGGTGGCCGGCGACGCGGTGCTGCTGGCCTATCGCGACCGCGGCGAACGCGAGATCCGCGACATCGCCGTGGCGCGTTACGCCGACGGTGCCTGGACCACGCCGGTAAAGGTGCACGACGACCAGTGGATGATGCCGGCCTGCCCGGTCAACGGTCCGGCGATCGCCGCGCGCGGCGGGCAGGCCTGGGTGGCGTGGTACACCGCCCCCGGCGGCACGCCGTCGGTGCGCATCGCCCGCTCGGACGACGCTGGCCACAGCTTCGGCCGGATGCGCGAACTGGCCCGCGGCGATGCGCCGCAGGGGCGCGTGGACATCGCCGCCGACGCCGCCGGCGTCTGGGTCAGCTGGGTCGAGGAGCACGCGGGCGCGCAGTCGCTGTGGCTGGCCCGATTCGACCACGGGCTGCAGGCCGAGCAGTGGCGCGGCAAGGTCGCCGACATCGCCGGCCGCGGCCGGGCCACCGGCTTCCCGCGCCTGCAGCTGCGCGACGGCGCCGCCTGGCTGGCCTGGACCGAGGTGGTGGACGGCCGCCCCGGGCTGCGCGGCGCGGTGGCCACGCCCTGACCCTACCCAGTGGTATGGAGCCGGGCTTTGATTTAATGTGGGCGCGATACTCACCGCGTCACCCATAAGTTTCCCGAGGAGTCAAACCAATGCCCCGTACCCACCAGCTCGCCGGCGCCCTTGCCCTGGCGCTTGCCTGCGCCGGCACCGTCCAGGCCCAGGAGTTCACCGGCTTCTACGTGTTCGGCGACAGCCTGAGCGACTCGGGCAACATCGCCCAGTTCAGCGGCCTGCCGGCTGGCAACAGCTTCACCACCAACCCGGATCCGGTCGCGGCCGAGATCATCGCCGCCTACTTCGGCCAGTCCGGCCTGAACTCGCTGTCCGGTGGCCCGAACTTCGCCTGGGGCGGCGCCTGCGTGAACCCGGTCGGCGACTGCCTCAACCCGGTGCCGCGCATCAGCGACCAGGTCTCGCAGTACCTCGCGCTGACCGGCGGCACGGCCGACCCGAACGCGCTCTACAGCATCTGGGGCGGCGCCAACGACATCTTCGCCACGCTGACGAATGATCCGCTCAACGCCCAGGCCAACACCGTCGCCGCGGCGACGGCCTACGTGCAGCAGATCGCGCGCCTGCAGGGCGCCGGCGCCAACTACATCATCGTCTACAACCTGCCCAACCTCGGCGCCACGCCGCAGTTCGGGTCGACGCCGAACGCCGGCTCGGTCTCGCAGATCACGGTGGTGTACAACTCGGCGCTCAACGCCGGCCTCGAGCAGCTCGGCGACGGCATCATCCCGGTCAACACCTTCGGCCTGATCAGCGAGATCATCGCCGACCCGACGCGCTTCGGCTTCACCAACGTCACCGGCGTGGCCTGCACCCCGGCCAACTCGGTGGCCTGCGGTCCGGCCGGTTCCGGCCTGCCGGCGACCTACCAGCCCGGCACCAACGAGACCTACCTGTTCGCCGACGGCGTGCACCCGAGCGGCGCCGCGCACGCGATGCTGGCCAACGTGGTGATCACCACCATCGCCGCGCCGGTGCAGTTCTCGATGGCCGGCGAAGCCGGCGTGCAGATCAACGAGAACCACGTGCGCGCCATCAACGACGAGATGCTGTCGGACTTCCAGCTCGACCGCGAAGTCGGCAGCGTGCGCGGCTACGCCACGGTGCAGTACGGCCAGCAGGACTTCGACGCCAGCGCCGCCGTGCCGGGCGCCGATGCCGACGTGCTCAGCCTGAGCCTGGGCGCCAACCACCGCTACTCCGAGAACGCCTACTGGGGCCTGGCCATCACCCTGGGCAACCACGACACCGACACCGGCATCGGCAACCTCGACGGCCGTTCGGTGATCGCCTCGCTGCACGGCACCCTGCGCTTCGGCGGCGGTGGCTACGTGCACGGCGCGGTCAGCGGCGGCAGCACCAGCATCGACGTCAGCCGCGAGATCGTGCTCGGCCCGTACGTGCGTGAGGAAACCGGCGGCACCAACGCCAGCGTCCTCGGCGCCGAGCTGGGCATCGGCTGGCTCTGGAACACCGGCAGCATGCAGCACGGCCCGTTCGCCGCGGCCACCTGGCTGCAGCAGGAAGTCGACGGCTTCTCCGAGGACAGCGGCTACGCCACCTCGATGAACTACGCCGGCTTCGACCGTGACTCGATGGTCACCCGCCTGGGCTACCAGCTGATGGGCAACGCGGGCGACTTCCGTCCGTTCGTGCGCGTGGCCTACAACGAGGAGTCCGAGGACAACCAGGTCTTCGTCAACGCCGGCTCGAACTCGATGCCGGGCCGCTTCACGATGCCGGGCTTCACCCCGTCCAAGGACTGGATGAGCGCCGAGCTGGGCCTGAACTGGCAGGTGGGCGAGAACATCACCGCCTTCGCCGCCTACAGCGGTCGTTTCAACGACGACCAGCAGGAGCGCCACAGCGGCAGCCTGGGCCTGCGCGTCACGTTCTGACCGCCGCCGCGTTTTGCACGATGAGAAGGCCGCCCCCCGGGGCGGCCTTTCTCTTTCCCGCCTCCCCGCCACGCCCTGTGTAGGAGCGCCTTCAGGCGCGAAGCTTTTGCGATTTATGCTTTTTGGCGACTCGTGACTTTCGCGAGTGGAGGCACGCCACCTCCTCGAACCTGTCGTCGTGGCCGAAAGGAAATCAATAGCGAACGGCAGGCACCAGTCGTTCGCGCCGCAGCTCTTTCGAGTCGCCACCAAGTCGCGTCCCTGGTGGCGGCGCCACTCCGATAGTCACCCGGCCGTAGGGGGCAGGAGAAAATATTGCGTCGGGCCTGAAGACCCTCCCACAAGAGCTTCGCGCCTGAAGGCGCTCCTACAGGTGGGGCTTAGCGTTCGTGGCGCCAGTTGAGGGAGGCGGCGTTTTCGTTGCCGGATTCGACGCTGATGTCGAAGCCGCGGGCGAGCAGGTATTTGAGGGTGACGACCTGGCCGGTGCCGACCAGGGACACGCCGTAGCTGATGAACAGGCGCGGCGAGAGGTACTTGCCGACCGTGAGCGCGGCGCCGCCGAGGTTGCGCGATTCGGCCACGCCGGCCTCGTCCAGGCCCAGGCGGGCGCCAATTTGCTGGGCCACCAGGTTGCCGCCGGCGCCCAGGGCCATCGCCGCGGCGTCGAGCTGCTGGGATTCGGCGCCGCTGGTGCTGCGCAGCGGGCGGCCGAACACCAGCCAGCTCAGCGCCTCGCTCGTGTCCATCGCCGGCGCCGACGTGACCGTCGTTTCCGGCCGGCGCGCGGTGCCGCGCACCTGCACGCCGACGGTGACCTCGTCGAACTTGCGCTCGGCGCGGATGTCCAGGCCCGGGTTGTCGAAGGCCGAGTCCGTGTACGAGAGCCGGGCGCGGCGGATGTCCAGCGCCTGGCCGTAGGCGCGGTAGCTGCCGGTGACGTCGAGCGTGCCCGAGGCGGTGGCGGCGCGGTCGGGGCGCTGGCGCAGCGTGAGCGCGCCGCCCATGCGGCCGTCGAGGCCGAAGCCGCGCAGCTTCACCTCGTCGCCCAGCGACACGCGCACGTCGAGGTCGGTCGGCAACGGCGGGCCACGGTCGGGGTCGACCGGGTCGAGCACCACCACGTCGGGCGAGACGCTGGCGCTGCCATCGAGCAGCTCCAGGTCCACGCGCGCCTCGGGCACGTCCACCTGGCCGCGCACGCGCAGCACCGACTGAGCGTAGGCCAGCGACAGCTTCGGGCTGGCGATCAGGTAGAGCTCGGGCGTGCTGGCGAAGGTGACGCGCTCGCCCTCGAGCGTGAGCTGCAGCGGCGCCTGCGGGTCGCGCAGGTCGAGGCTGCCGTCCACGCGCAGCCGGCCCTCGCCCGAGCGCAGGCTGCCCGACAGCCGCGCCAGGCCTTCGGGCGGGCCGTCGAATTCGAAATCGCCTTCGGCCAGCTTCAGGCCCAGCGCCGGCAGCTCGGCCGCGAAGCCGGCCAGCCGCGCCTGGCCCGAGAGCACCGGCGCCGACTCGCGGCCCGCCAGCTGCAGCTGGCCCGCCAGGCGGCCCCGGGGCGCAGCGAGGTCCTCCGAGAACAGCTCGAGGAAGCTGAGCTCGCGCGCATCCAGGCGCAGCTCGCCGTCGAGCGCGGGGTCGTCGCCGGTGCCGCGCTGCAGCCGGCCCGAAAGGCGCCCGCCCTCGGCGAGCGCGGCCTCGAGATTCACTCCGAGGCCGCTGCCGTCGAGGAGCAGCGTGGCCACCAGGTTTTCGTAGCCGAACAGGTCGCGCCGGGACTCGGGGTCGAGCCGCAGCGCGCCGCGCGCCGACGCGAGCCGGCCGTCGCCGCGCCACTGGCCGTCGCCGTCGCGGCGCAGCGCCGCCTGCAGCGACACCGTGCCGTCGAGCGTGAGCGGCACGCCCTCGTCGGCCGGCAGCCAGGGCGCGGCCAGCGCGAGCGGGAGCGCGTCGCCGCCCACGTCGAGCGCACTGCCTTCGGCCTGCACGCACAGCCGGCCCTCGGTGTCGCCCGCGCGCAGGCAGGCGCGCGCCAGCTGCAGGCGCGCGGGGCCGACGCGGAAATCCGCCGGCGCCTGCAGCGCCAGGCGCGGGCCGACGGCGGGCTCGACCAGCAGCTGCGAGAGCGTGCCCACCGCATCGCCGCCGGACTGCGCCAGCGTGCCCGCCAGCGCCATCCGCCCGTGCGGGCCATGGGCCTGCGCCTGCAGTTCGAGCCGGGCGCGGCTACCGCGGGCGTCGAGCGCCAGTTCGTCGGCCTGCAGGCCCGACAGCGACAGGCCCGCGGCGCGCAGCGTGAGTTCGCCACCCTCGCCGCGCGCCGGCAGGTCGCCGCGCAGCGTGAGGCTGGCGGCTTCCTGGTCATCCCAGGCCAGGGCCTGGCCGCGCAGGTCGGCCGAGATGCCCGGCGATGCGGCCGGGCCGCGCACGCGCAGGCGGCCTTCGAGCCGGCCGGCCGCGCCCGCCGCGAGGTCGGACAACGCCAGCGGCGACATCGTCAGCTCGAAGTCGTGGACGTCGCCGAAGCGGCCGCGCGCGTCGAGCTCGCTGTCGCCGAGGCGAATGCTGGCCTCGCCGTCGCCGCCGCCGGGTGCGAAGCGCAGGTCGGCGCGCGCCAGCAGCGGCCGCTGGCGCAGCTGGCCCGAGAGCGTGGGCAGCCGCAGCTGGCCACGCCACTGGCCGGCCTCGTCCTGGGTGGCCTGAAGCGCCAGCTCGCCGTCGAGGCGGCCCGGGTAGCCGGGCAGGAAGTAGCCGGGGTCGAGCGCCTGCAGCCTGGCATCCAGGCGCAGTTCCGTGGCGGACGCCCAGCGCAGCGCGCCCGAGCCCTGCAGCCCGCCGCCGGGCGTGTCGGCCTGCAGCCGTGCAAGCTGCAGCTGCTCGCGGTCGCCCTGGCCGGCGAGCGTGATCGTGGCCTGCTCGCCGTCGCGCGCCAGGGTGGCGGCGGCGTCGAGCGACCAGTCGTCCGCGACGCCCTGCACGCGCGCCTCGCCGCGGGCCACCACGGCCGGCGCGGCCGGGTCGTCCGAGGGAAGCTGCAGGGCGTCGGTGCGGGCGCGCAGGTCGAAGGGCAGCGTGTCGTCGAGCGTGAGTTCGCCGGTCACCCGCAGCGCGCCGCCGTCGAGCACGAGATCGAGCGGGTCCAGGCGCAGGCGGTCGTCGACGACCGAGACGCGCGAGGGCGCGAGCTGAACGGTCGTTTCGCCCCGGGCCAGCCGGCCCGACAGGCCGGCCTCGCCGCCGGTGCCTTCGGCCTTGAGCTCGAAGGCGAGGTGCTCGCCGGGCGCCAGGCCCAGCAGCGCCGGCGCCAGGCCCTGCGAGCCGGCCTGCAGCGACCAGCGCGGTGCGTCGGCGTCGCCCTGCACGCTGGCGGCGAGCTGGCTGCGACCGGGCAGCTCGCCGCTGGCCTCGATGCGCAGGTCCTGCAGGCGGCCCTGCACCGACGCCTGCAGCGCGGCGGCGGGCGAGTCGTCGGTGGCCGGTCGCGACCAGCGTGCAGTGAGCGCGCTGCGGTAGTCGCGGGCGGGGCGGTATTCGCCCTTGAGCTGCAGGTGGCCGGGCGTGCCGCTGGCGTCGAGCGAGGTGAGGGTGAAGCCCTCGTCCACCAGGTGCAGGCCGCGCGCGGCCAGCGTGTCGAGCGCAAGCAGCGCTTCCTCTCCTCGCATCACCTCGAGCCCGGCGACATCGACGCGCGCGCTGCGGATGTCCAGTGGCAGCGGGATGCGCGGCAGCACGCCGGGCCACTCCGGCGGCGAGAAGGGTTCGTCCCTGGCCTCGGGCAGCACCAGCACGGCGTCGTCGAGCTCGAGCGCGTCGAGCTGCAGGCGGCGGCCGAGCAGGGGCAGCAGGTCGGGGTCGAGCATCAGGCGGCGTGCGCGCAGTTCGACGCCGTCCTGCGCGTAGCGCACGCCGTGCAGCACCAGCGGCCCGCGCAGGGCACCCTCGGCGCGCTCCCATTGCAGCGCACCCTCCGGCAGGCGCGCGGTGATCTGCGCCAGCAGCGTGTCGCGGCCGCCGGCGCTGAGCAGCAGCCAGGCCAGCACGGCGCCCAGCAGCGCGCCCAGCGCGAAGCCGGCCGCGCCCAGCCGCAGCGACCAGCGGCGAAGGCGCGAGCGCGGTGCGGCGGGCGCGTTCACAGGTCGGGACCGATGTTGAGGTGCAGCTGCACCGAGTTGGCGGCGTCGGAGCCGAAGCCGTGCGCCACGTCCACCCGCACCGGGCCCACCGGCGAGCGCCAGCGCAGGCCGAGGCCGGCGCCGACCTGTGGGTCGAAGCTGTCGCGGCTTTCGAAGGCGTCGCCGGCGTCGACGAAGAAGGCAATGCCCCAGCTGCGGGTGAACATGCGCTCGAACTCCACGCTGGCCACGGCCAGGTGCTGGCCGCCGAACACATAGCTGCGGCCATTGCTGCCGATGATGGACGGGCCGATTTCCTTGTAGCCGTAGCCGCGTACGCTGCGGTCGCCGCCGGCGTAGAAGCGCAGCGATGGCGGCAGGGAAGAGAACTCGTCGCTCACCGTGGTGCCGGCCTCGGCGCGCAGCAGCAGGCGGTTGCGGCGGCCGAAGCTGCGGATCCACTTGCCCTCGGCGCGCAGCTGCACGAAGTCGATGTCCGAGCCCAGCGCCGTCGAGCCGGCGCGCAGTTCCACGGTCAGGCCGCGCGCGCTGCGCGGGTAGAGCGGGTCGTCGGCCTCGCTCCACTGTGCCCAGAGCGAGGGATAGACCAGGGTCGAGTAGGCATATTCGAAGCCGGTGGTGGCGTCTTCGAAGCGCTCGCGGCGCAGGTTCAGCGCCGCCACCAGGTTCCAGCGGCCGATGCTGCCGCTGCGGCTGCCGGTGACCTCGAGCAGTTCGTTGTTGATGCCATCGACCTCTTCCTGCTGCAGGCGCGCGCTGGCGGTATACCAGCCGTCGACCCAGCGGAAGGCGGGGATGCGGTAGCTGGCCGCGAGGTCGTTGCGGCGCTGCGCGAGGCCGGCGAGCAGGTCGAGCTTGTGGCCGCGGTCGTTCACCCAGCGACGCTCCAGGCCGCCGGTCAGGCCCAGGCCGCTGTCGGTGCCGAAGCGCACGCCGGCGCTCCAGACGCTGCGCTTGGCCGGGCTGAGCGACACCTGCACCGGCACCTCCAGGTCCTCGCCTTCGCCGGGCTCGGGGTGGATGTCGATGGCGGCGAAGTAGTCGAGTTGCGCCAGCGAGGACTGCAGCTTCAGCAACTGCGCCTGGTCATAGGGCTCGCCCGGGGTCCAGGGCACGAGGTGGTCGAGCAGGCCGTCGCGGAAGGGGTGGCCTTCGAAGCGCGCCTCGCCCAGCGAATGGCGTGGGCCGGTGTCCCAGGCCAGGGCGATGTCGGCCACGCGCTCCGCGCGCGTGACTTCCACCCGGTGCGCGCCCAGGCGCGCGCGGAAATAGCCGCGTGCGGCCAGCAGGCGGTCCACCGAGGCCTTGCCGTCCTCGTACACGGAATGCACGAAGGGCTGGCCTTCGCGCGGGCGCAGGCGTTCGATCCGGCGGGCCAGCACCTCGTCGGACTCGCCCGGGCCGCTGATCGTGATCTCGCGTTTGCGCACGCGCACCGGTTCGCCCGGCACCACGCGCACGCGCACCGACACGCGCTCGCCGTCGCGCTCGAACTCGGTCTGAACCTGCGCTTCGTAGTGCCCGTAGGGCTCGAGCGCCTGGCGCGCCTCCCGCGGCGCCCGGCGCAGCAGGTAGGACAGCCGCGCCTCGCTCAGGCCCTGGCGCCGGGCCGGATTGAGTTTCTCGAGCGACAGGGCGGCCAGCACGTCGCTGCGCTGGGCGGGGTCGTCCAGGCCCTCCACGCGCACCGACACCAGCTCGAGCGCCGCCGCCGGCATCGCCAGCAGCAGGCCCAGGCACAGCGTTGGCAGCAGGCGGGTGAGGGGGGCGCGCATCCGGCACAAGCATACCGGCAGTCCGCGTCCGTCCCGGGCAAGGGGGTGTGAAGGGCTTGTCATCCCGCCTCACGCGAATGATAATGATTCGCATTAGCTAGCCTCCGACGGCCCAGCCAACAACAAAACCAAGGGTCTTCCGATGCTTCCGAACCTGCTTTCGCCGGCGGCGCCTGCCGTTTCGCGCCGCCGCCTCGTGCTTGCCGTTTCCCTGGCCGTGGCCAGCCTGCCGGCGCTGGCCGCGCCGGCGCCGGCCCCGGCTCCCGAGCCGGCCACCCTCGACGAGGTGGTGGTGACGGCCTCGGGCTTCGAGCAGGTCATCCGGGAAGCGCCGGCGAGCATCAGCATCATCACGCGCGAGCAGCTCGAGACCAAACCCTGGCACGGCCTGGCCGAGGCTCTGGCCGACGTCGAGGGCATCGACGTCGGCGCCGCGGTCGACAAGACCGGCGCGCCGAGCATCTCGATCCGCGGAATGCCTTCGGACTACACGCTGATCCTGGTCGACGGCCGCCGACAGAACGCCGCCGGCAACGTCACCCCGAACAACTTCGGCGGCACCGCCAACAACTTCATCCCGCCGCTGTCGGCGATCCAGCGCATCGAAGTGATCCGCGGCCCGATGTCGACGCTCTACGGTTCGGACGCGATGGGCGGCGTGGTGAACATCATCACCCGCAAGGTCGGCAGCCAGTGGAGCGGCGCGCTGGCGCTGGAGGGCACGCTGCAGCAGGACAACGACTTCGGCGACATGAGCGGCGGCAACGTCTATGCCGCCGGCCCGCTGGGCAAGGCGCCGCTGGGCCTTTCGGTCTGGGGCGGCTGGTTCAAACGCGGCGCCGCCGACGTCGAGTACCTCGACCAGGGCGGCGACACCGTGGTGCCGTGGATGGGCGCCAACCCGGTGGCCTACGAGAACTTCAACCTCGGCGCGCGCCTGTCGCTGATGGCCGGCGACAACCACGACCTGTGGCTGGAGGCGACGCGCGGCAGACAGCGCTACGACAACAGCGCCGGCCAGGTCGGCACGCTCGGCAGCGGCGGCTACGCGCCGGTGCAGCGCTACCACCGCGACCAGCTCACCCTGGCCTGGACCGCGCGCCTGGGCATCGGCACGCTCGAGACCACGCTGATGGACTCGACCACCGAGACCATCGGCCGCCTGGTGCCGCCGGGCGTGCCCGGCGCCGGCAGCCCGCGCACGCTGGAAACCACCAACACCGTGTTCGATGCCAAGCTCGTCACCGGCGTGGGCGATCACACGTTCAGCGTGGGCGGCCAGTACTGGGACGCCGGCATGGAGGACGGCGTGGCGCCGGGATCCTTCGCCTTCGAGCAGTGGGCGCTGTTCGCGGAGGACGAGTGGACGCTGCGCGACGACCTCAAGCTCACCCTGGGCCTGCGCCACGACGAGCACAGCAGCTTCGGCGGCCACGCCAGCCCGCGTGCCTATCTGGTCTGGAACGCCAGCGAGCGCTGGGTGCTCAAGGGCGGCATCAGCCAGGGCTACAAGACGCCGCGCGTCGAGCAGCTCACCGACGGCATCAACGGTTTCGGCGGCCAGGGCCGCATTCCGCTGATCGGCACGCCGGACCTGAAGCCGGAAACCAGCACCACCAGCGAGATCGGCCTGTACTACGCCGGCGCCAGCGGCATGAGCGCGTCCTTCGGCCTGTTCCACAACGATTTCCAGGACAAGATCGCGCGCGGCGTGCCGGTGTTCAACTGCAGCTTCGCCGCCTCGCCGGACCGCCCGGGCTGCGTGGACGTGGGCTACTGGCCGCTGGTCGACACCTTCGGCCAGAGCATCAACATCGACGAAGCGGTGACCCGCGGCGCCGAGCTGGGCCTGACCCTGCCCTTCGCCGAGCGCTGGGAGTGGGTGGCCAACTACACCTGGACCGACAGCGAGCAAAAGAGCGGCGATGCCGCCGGCCAGCCGCTGGCCGACACCCCGCGGCACATGTTCAACACCAGCCTGCACTGGGACGCCACCGACGCCCTGAGCCTCTCGCTGCGCGGCGAGTACCGCTCCGAGCGCTACCGCGGCGCCGGTGCCGCCCAGGACCAGCTGGGCGACTTCAGGGCGTATTCGCTGCTGCACCTGTCATCGACTTGGCGCATCAGCGACACCGTCCGCCTGAACGCCGCCATCTACAACCTCGCCGACAAGGATTTCGTCGACTACCGACCCTACGTCAGCAATGCCGGCACCGGCGCGGTGTCGTACGCCAACACCTACGTCAACAGCGAAGACGGCCGCCGGCTGTGGCTGTCGCTGAACGTGGACTTCTGAACGCCCGGGGGGCGACGGCATGCTGCGAAAGATCCTGTTCCAGACCCATTGGTTCCTCGGCATCACCGCCGGGCTGGTGCTCGCGCTGGTGGGCGTCACCGGCGCGATGCTCTCCTACGAGCATGCGGTGCTGCGCGCCATCAACCCGGGCGTGATGACGGTGCAGCCCGGCGGGCGGACGCCGCTGCCGCCGGCGGAGCTGCTGGCGCGGGTCGCCGGGGAGGTGCCCGGCCGTGCCGTGCAGTCGCTGACGCTGTCGGCCGAGCCCACCGACGCCGCACGCGTCGGCTTCGCGCCGGCACCGGGTGCGCTGCCGGGCCCGGGCGGACGGCCGCGCGGCGAAATCCGCTGGCTCGACCCCTACACCGGCGAACTGCTGGGCCAGCCGCGCGGCGAGGCCTTCTTCCGCACCACGATGCAGCTGCACCGCTGGCTGGCGGCGGGCGAACCGGGCAAGCAGATCGTCGGCGCATCGACGGTGGCGCTGGTGTTCTTCTGCCTCTCGGGCCTCTACCTGCGCTGGCCGCGGCGCTGGAAGAGCCCGCGCGCTTGGTTGCTGTTCGATCCCGCACTCACCGGTCGGCGATTCCTGTGGCACCTGCACTCGGTGGTCGGCACGTGGCTGCTCGTGCCCTATCTGGTGATGGCGCTCAGCGGCTTGTGGTGGAGCTATGGCTGGTACCGCGATGGCGTGAACGCGCTCGCCGGCATGCCGGCGCAGGCCATGCGCGGTGGCCCGGGTGCCGCGGCCGGTGGCCGGGACGTGGGGCCGGCGCCGCGGATCGACGTGGCCGCGGCCTTCGCCGCCTTCGACGGGCAGGTGGCCGGCTGGTCGACGCGCACGCTGCGGCTGCCGCAGTCGGCCGGCGCTCCGGTGGAGTTCACCTACCTCGATCGCGATCCGCCGCACGAGCGCGCCAACAATCGCCTGGCGCTGGACGCAGGCACCCTGGCCGTCGGCCTGCACGAGCGCTTCGAGGCACGGCCGCCGGGCCAGCGCTTCGTGGCGGCGATGTTCCCGCTGCACAGCGGCAGCTACTTCGGCCAGGCCGGCCTGCTGGTGTTCTGCCTGGCGAGCCTGGTGATGCCGTTGTTCACCGTCACCGGCTTCCAGCTCTACCTGGACCGACGCGCAAAAAAACGCGCCGGCGAGGAGCGCCGGCGCGTACGTGAGCTGGCGTTGGCGAAACGCTCAGCCGGCTGAGAGCTGCTCCACCGCCGCCACCGCCGCGAAGCGGTCGGCGATGAGCTTGAGCAGGGCCAGGCGGTTGTCGCGCACCGCCGGGTCCTCGGCCATCACCAGGGTGCGCTCGAAGAAGTTGTCCACCGGCACCTGCAGGGCCGCCAGGCGCTTGAGCGTGCCGACGTAGTCGCGCTGGGCCAGCAGCGGGTCGGTGTCGGCCAGGGCCGAGGCCAGGGCGTCGTTGAGCGCCTGCTCGGCCGGCTCGGCCAGCAGGTCGGCGTCCACCACCGGCGGGATCGAGCCTTCGACCTTGCGCAGGATGTTGCGGATGCGCTTGTTGGCCGCGGCCAGCGAGGCCGCCTCGCGCAGGCGGGCGAACTCGGCGATGGCCTTCAGGCGCTTGTCGAAGTCCACCAGCGAGCCCGGGCGGACCTCGGCCACGGCGTCGAACTGCGTGCCCGGCACGCCCTGCTCGGCGTAGTAGCCGCGCAGGCGGTCGATGACGAAGTCGTAGAGCTCGGTACTCGGGGCCCAGGTGAGTTCGCGCGGCAGGCCGGCGTTGGCGTCGTCGAGCAGGGCGCCGAGGTCGAGGTCCAGGCCGCCTTCGATCAGCGTGCGGGCCAGGCCCAGCGCATTGCGGCGCAGGGCGAAGGGGTCCTTGTTGCCGCTGGGCTTGAGGCCCGCGGCGAAGCCGCCAGCCAGGGTCTCGAGGCGGTCGGCCACGGCCAGCAGGCGGCCCAGCGGCGAGGCGGCGATGCCGTCGCCGGCGAAGCGCGGCGCGTAGGCCTCGTCGATGGCGTCGGCCACCTCGGCCGGCTCGCCCGAGGCCAGCGCGTAGTGCCGGCCCATCTTGCCCTGCAGTTCGGGGAACTCGCCGACCATGCGGCTGAGCAGGTCGCACTTGGCCAGCGAGGCGGCGCGGTTGGCCTTGAGGCTGTCGGCGCCGAGCATGTCGGCGATGATGCCGGCCAGTCGTGCCACGCGCGCGCCGCGCTCGGCGTAGCTGCCGAGCTTCTGCTGGTAGGTGACCGAGGCCAGGCCCGTCATCCAGGCGTCCAGCGGCTGCTTGAGATCTTCGTCGAAGAAGAACTTGGCGTCGGCGAAGCGCGGGCGGATGACGCGCTCGTAGCCCTTGCGCACCTCGGCCGGGTCCTTGGACTCGATGTTGGCGATGCCGATGAACTTCTCGCTGAGCTTGCCCTCGGCGTCGAGCACCGGGAAGAACTTCTGGTTGGTCTCCATCGTCAGCACCAGCGCTTCCTGCGGCACGCGCAGGAACTCGCGCTCGAAGCTGCAGACGATGGCCGTGGGCCACTCGACCAGGCAGTTGACCTCGTCGAGCAGGGCCTCGGGCACGCGCGCCTGGCCACCGGCTTCCTTGGCGGCGGCGGTGATTTCGCTGCGGATGCGCTGGCGGCGCTCGCGCGGGTCGGCCAGCACCTTCGCTTCGCGCATGGCCTGCAGGTATTCGCCGGCCTCGTTGAGCCAGACGCCCTTGTCGTGGTGGAAGCGGTGGCCGCGGCTCATGCGGTCGGACTTCAGGCCCAGCACTTCGCCCGGGGCCACGTCGCGGCCGAACAGGATGACCAGCCAGTGCGCCGGGCGCACGAAGTGGATGTCGCGGTCGCCCCAGCGCATCGGCTTGGGCACCGGCAGCGCCTTGAGCGCCTCGGCGACGATCTCGGCCAGCAGTTCGGCGGTGGCGGCGCCGGGACGCGAGCTGCGCGCGACGAAGCGCATGCCCTTGGCGTCGGTGACGCGGTCGAGCTTGTCCCAGTCCATGCCGTTCTTCTGGGCGAAACCCAGCAGCGCCGGCGTCGGCTTGCCCTCGGCGTCCAGGCCGATGTTGGTGTACGGGCCCAGCACCTCGCTGTGCTGCACCGGCTGCTGGGTGGCCACGGCCGGCAGGAACACGGCCAGGCGGCGCGGCGTGTAGAGCGGGCCGGCGGGCAGCTCGGCCTGGCCTTCGCGCACCTGGATGCGGCGCGCGGCCAGGCCCTTGAGCACGCCCTCGTGGAAGGCCTGCGCCAGCTCGGGCAGCGCCTTGGGCGGCAGCTCCTCGGTGCCCAGTTCGATCAGCAGCGGCAGGAAATCAGCCATTCGCGGCCTCCTTGGTCTTCTTCAGGCCCGGGAAGCCGAGCTTCTCGCGCTGGGCGTAATAGGCTTCGGCGACGGCGCGCGAAAGCGCGCGCACGCGCAGGATGTAGCGCTGGCGCTCGGTGACCGAGATCGCGCGGCGGGCGTCGAGCAGGTTGAACGAATGCGAGGCCTTGCAGACCTGCTCGTAGGCCGGCAGCGGCAGGCCCAGCTCGACCAGCTTCATCGCTTCGCGCTCGCAGGCATCGAAGCGGTGGAAGAGCTCCTCGACGTCGGCGTACTCGAAGTTGTAGGTGCTCTGCTCGACCTCGTTCTGGTGGTAGACGTCGCGGTAGTGCACCGGCGTGCCGTCCGGGCCGACCGTCCAGACCAGGTCGAAGACGTTGTCGACGTTCTGCAGGTACATCGCCAGGCGCTCGAGGCCGTAGGTGATCTCGCCGGTCACCGGCCTGCACTCCAGGCCGCCGGCCTGCTGGAAGTAGGTGAACTGGGTGACTTCCATGCCGTTGAGCCAGACTTCCCAGCCCAGGCCCCAGGCGCCGAGGGTGGGTGATTCCCAGTTGTCCTCGACGAAGCGCAGGTCGTGCACCAGCGGGTCGACGCCGAGCGCCTTCAGGGAGCCGATGTAGAGGTCGAGGATGTTGTCGGGGTTGGGCTTGAGCACCACCTGGTACTGGTAGTAGCGCTGCAGGCGGTTGGGGTTCTCGCCGTAGCGGCCGTCGGTGGGGCGGCGGCAGGGCTGGACGTAGGCGGCCGACCAGGGCTCGGGACCGAGCGCACGCAGGAAGGTGGCCGGGTGGAAGGTGCCGGCGCCGACCTCGAGGTCGAGCGGCTGGATCAGGACGCAGCCCTGTTCGCCCCAGTACTGGTTGAGGCGCTGGATCAGCTCCTGGAAGGTCGGTGCGGTCATCGCGGTTTCGCCCTGCCCAAAGCGGGCTAGTATAGCCGCCGCCCGCGCCACCGCCCTTTCCCGGCCCGCATGAAACCCTTCCTCCTGATCGAAACCGGCGACCCCTTGCCCCACCTGCGCCGCCACGGCGGATTCGGCCACTGGATCCGCGTCGCCGCCGGCCTGCACGGCCGCGAGGTGCGCAGCGCCCGCGTGCTCGACGGCGAGCCGCTGCCGGACGCCCGCGGCCTGGCCGGCGTGCTGGTGTCGGGTTCGGGCGCGATGGTCACCGAGCGCCTGGACTGGTCCGAGCGCACCGCCGACTGGCTGCGCGAGGCGGCCGACGCGGGCCTGCCCCTGTTCGGCATCTGCTACGGCCACCAGCTGCTGGCGCACGCCCTGGGCGGCGCCGTGGACTACAACCCGCGCGGCCGCGAGATGGGCACGGTGGAGCTGTCGCTGGCCGGGACGGCCGCCGATGATCCGCTGTTCTCGGGCCTGCCGGGCACGCTGCCGGCGCATGCCACCCACCTGCAGACCGTGCTGGCGCCGCCGCCCGGCGCCACGGTGCTGGCGCGCTCGGCGCTCGACGACTGCCAGGCCTTCCGCTGGGGCGAGTCCACCTGGGGCGTGCAGTTCCATCCCGAGTTCAGCGCCGGCATGATGCGGGGCTACATCCAGGCGCGCGCCGACGCCCTGGCCCGCGAGGGCCACTGCCACCACAGCCTGCTCAAGGCGGTGCGGCCGGCGCCGCTGGCCCGGCGCGTGCTGCGCCGCTTCGTCCACCAGGCGCGTCGTCGCGCCCACCAGGGAGCCTGAACCGAATGAGTCCGAACGCCGTGGGCATGGCCGCCCCCTTCCGCTGGCTGGGCAAGGCCTTCGACGTGGGTCGTCGCAACCCCAAGGCGCTGTTCGGGGCGCTGGCGCTGGTGCTGGCGGTGGTGTTCGCGGTGTCCTTGCTGCAGATGGCGCTGCAGGCGGCGACCGGCGGTTCGGGCACGGGCGTGGCGGTGGTCATGGCCGTCAGCACCGTGGTCAGCTGGCTGGTGATGCCGCCGCTGTTCGGCGGCGTGTTCCGCGTGCTCGACGCCACCGACCGCGGCCAGCCGGTGCTGGCCACCGATGTCTTCAACGCCTTCGGCCCGGGCAAGGGCGGCCATCGGCTGGTGCTGACCTCGCTGGTCTACTCGCTGCTCTACCTGGCCTTTGTCGCCCTGCTGCTGCTGACCTCGCTGGGCCAGTTCTTCCGCGAGTACTTCGCCATCGCGCTGGCCACGCCGGTGGGTGGCGAACCCGACCAGGCCGCGCTGGTGGCCCTGGTGCAGAACACGCCGGCCTCCGCCGTGCTGTGGCTGCCGGTGGCGGCGATCGCCATCTTCGCCTGGATGCATGCCTCGATGCTGGCCCTGGCGACCGCGGCGCTGCGCCCGGCCAGCGTGGCCGAATGCGTGGTGGCCGGCCTGCTGGCGGTGCTGCGCAACTTCCTGCCGCTGCTGGGCCTGAGCCTGGTGGTGATGGTCGGCGGCTTCATGCTGGCGCTGCTGCTGGGCCTGGTGCTGGGCCTGGTGATCGGACTGCTGTCGCTGCTGAGCCCGGCGCTGGGCATGCTCGTCGCGCTGCCGCTGCTGGGCGTGCTGATGCTGGCGATGTACGCGCTGATGTTCGGCTTCTACTACCACGGCTGGCGCGAGATCTTCGGCGACGCCGAGCCGGCGGACCCGGCCGCGCCGGGCGAACTGGCGGCCTGAGCGGCCTTCAGGGCAGGCCGGCGCCCACCGCCTCGGCCAGCAGCAGCGCGTAGCCGGCGACCACCGCGATGAAGGCGGCGGCCAGGGCCAGGCCCTGCGCCCACAGCCAGCGCCGCGCCCAGCGCGGCATCGCCTCCGCGGCGCCGGGCGCGAGCACGACGCGGGTGCCGGCGATGTAGTCGTGCAGGGCGCGCCGGTCCTTGGTCCAGCCGGCCAGGGCGTGGCCCAGATGCAGCATCAGCCAGCTCGGCACGCCGGCGACGAAGCGCAGCGCCAGCCGCCAGGGCGCCGGCCGGTGGCCGGCGACGTCGGTGACGCGCAGCCCGGCCAGGCGCTTGCCCGGCGTGGCCTGCCAGCGCGAGGCCTCGAAACCGACGAACCACAGCGCCGAGAGCGCGAACAGCACCGCCGCCGCCACGGCCAGGCCGTGCAGCCAGGTCGCCACCAGCGCCAGTACGCCCTCGTGCAGCACCGGATCACCGGACCAGCCGGCCAGCTGCGCCAGCGGGTCGCCGGCGTCGCCGCCGCCGGCGATCGCCTGGTCCATCAGCTCGAACAGGCGCAACTGCACCTGCTGCATGGCCACGTCGGTGTCGGCCAGCACGCGCCGGCCGGAGCCCAGGAGAAGGGGCACGGACAGCGCCAGCGGGGCGAGGGCGTCGAGGCTGTAGGCGGCGTAGCGACGCCAGAAGCCGGCGGGGCGCATTTCAGCCCGCGGCCGGCGTGGGCCGCCTGAGCAGCACGCCGGCGAGGATGCCCAGCTCGTAGAGCAGGCACATCGGGATCGCCAGCATCAGCTGCGAGACCACGTCCGGCGGCGTGATGACGGCCGCCAGGATGAAGACGCCGACGATCACGTAGCCGCGCACCTCGCGCAGCTGCGCCGGCGTCGTCACGCCCAGCAGCACCAGCACCACCACGGCCACCGGCAGTTCGAAGCTCAGGCCGAAGGCCAGGAAGATCACCAGCACGAAGTCGAGGTAGCGGCTGATGTCGGTCATCATCGCCACGCCCTCGGGCGTGATGGCGGTGAGGAAGCCGAACACCGCCGGCAGCACCAGGAAGTAGGCGAAGGCGCAGCCGATGTAGAACAGCAGCAGCGCCGCCACCAGCAGCGGCCGCGCCATGCGCTTTTCCTGCTGGTAAAGGCCGGGCGCGACGAAGGCCCAGGCCTGGTAGATCAGCACCGGCATGGCCAGCATCACGGCGCAGAAGAAGGCCAGCTTCACCGGGGTGAAGAAGGGCGAGGCCACCTCGATGGCCACCAGCTGGCCGCCGTCGGGGAGCTTGGACAGCAGTGGCTCGGCCAGCAGCGCGTAGATGCGGTTGGCGAAGGGCATCAGGCCCGCGAACACCAGCAGCACCGCCACCACGCCCTTGAGCAGGCGCGAACGCAGCTCGAGCAGGTGGCCCATCAGGGTTTCGGCCTGGCCGGGGGCCTCGGTCATGACTTGCCCGCCGCGGCGTCATCGGCGGGCTTGCCGCCGTCGTCCGGATCCGTGGCCGCGTCGCGCGGCGCCTCGGCGGGGGCGGCTTCCGGGTCGCGCAGGGCCTCGGCGGCGGCGCGGCCGGCCTCGTCGAGCTCGCGCCTGAGGCCATCGGCCTGGCGGCGCAGGTCGCCCGCAGGGTCGCCCAGGGCCTTGCGCATGTCTTCGGCGGCCAGCTCGCGCTCGAACTCGGACTTCACCGAATACCACTGCGCGCGCGCCTTGCGCACCCACAGGCCGGCGAAGCGGGCCGCCCGCGGCAGGCGCTCGGGACCGAGCACCACCAGCGCGACCACGCCGATCACCAGCAGTTCGCCGAAGCCCAGGTCGAACATGCGAAGCCAGGCACCCGCCGGGGCGGGGCTCAGGAGTCCTTGTGCTGGCTGTCCTGCGAAGCGTCCTGGCGCGGCGCCTCGCCGTCGCGGCGCTCGTTGCCGAGCTGCTGCGGCGGCGTGTCGTCGCCTTCCTTCAGGCCCTTCTTGAAGCCCTTGATGCCTTCGCCCAGGTCCTTGCCGATGTTGCCCAGCTTCTTGGTGCCGAAGACCAGCACGACGACCAGGAGGACGATGAGCCAATGCCAGATGCTGAAGCTGCCCATGTGCCGGATTCCGCGTCAGGAGAGTGGGCGAAGTCTAGCGCAGCCGGGCCCCGGCCGCGCCGTCCGTCAGTCCTGGGGAACGGTGTTTTCCTCGAGCCGGTCGCGGAAATCGACCACCGACGCCGGCGGGGCGGCGGTACGGCCCTCGAAGATCTGGCGCGGGGTGGTGTTGCGGCCGTAGACGCGCTGGTTGGCGGTGTGGTCCATGCGCAGCACGGTGCCGTCCAGGGCCACGCCGGCGAACAGGCCGCGGGCGCGCGAATAGCTGTAGATCTCGGCCTTGAGCTGCTCGTCGGTGCTGGCCTGGGCGCTGCGGCCGACCGGGCCGGCGGCCACCGAGGCGTCGGCGCCGAGGGTGAACTTGCCGTTGACGATGTTCTGCACGCCGCGCTCCGAGCGGAACACCAGGATCACGTCGGCCGACTGCACGCCGGCCTGGAAGCCGATGCTGCCGCCGCCGAGCTTGATGAAGCTGGGGTTGGACCAGGTGCCGTCCGGGCTGCGCACCGAGATCAGGCCCTTGCCGCCGCGGCCGCCGATCACCAGGCCGGCCTTGACCACGTCCGGGATGACGGCGATGGCGTGGGCCTCGGAGAACAGCTTCTCGGGCACGGCGGTTTCCGGGATGCGCATGATCTCGCCGAGCACGCGGGCGGCGTCGGCGGCGCGGGCCTCCTCCTTCTCGCCGGCCAGGGCCGGGGCGGCGGGGACGAGCGCGAGGGCGAGCGCGGCGAGCATCGGGGCGAGGAAGCGGGTCATGGGGGCAGTCTCCGTGGGGCGCGTGGGCCCGAGTATGTCCGCGGGCAATGAACCGCGGGTGAGCCAAACCTTCACTTGGGCGATGATACGTTTCCGGCAGCCGCCATGGACAGGTCCGCATGAAGCCCTACCTCGACGCCCCCACCTCCGCCGGCCCGGGCCGCACCGCGCTGCTGCTGGTGAACCTGGGCACCCCCGACGCGCCGACCGCCGGCGCGGTGAAGCGCTACCTCTCGCAGTTCCTGCACGACCACCGCGTGGTCGAGCTGACCCGCTGGCTGTGGTGCCCGCTGCTGCACTTCATCATCCTGCCGCTGCGCTCGCCGCGGGTGGCCCGCAACTACGCCTCGATCTGGATGGACGAGGGTTCGCCGCTGCTGGTGCACACCCGGAACCTGGCCAGGGCCATGCAGCACGCGCTGCCCGACGTGTCGGTGCGGGTGGCGATGCGCTACGGCAACCCGTCCATCCCCGACGTGCTGCGCGAGCTGCAGGCCGAGGGCATGCAGCGCCTGCTGGTGCTGCCGCTGTACCCGCAGTACTCGGCCAGCACCTCGGGTTCGGTGCTCGATGCGGTCGGCAAGGAGCTGGCCGGCTGGCGCCGCACGCCGGACCTGCGCTTCATCGCCGACTACCACCTCGACGGCGGCTGGCTGGACGCCCTCGAGGCGCGCGTGCGTGCGCACTGGGACCTGCACGGCCGGGCCGACCAGCTGCTGATGTCCTTCCACGGCCTGCCCAAGCGCTACGAGACCGCCGGCGACCCGTATCCGCGCCAGTGCGAGGCGGGCGCGCGCGCCCTGGCCGGCCGCCTGGGCCTGGCCGAGGGCGAGTGGAGGCTCACCTACCAGTCGCGCTTCGGCCGCGAGGAGTGGCTGCAGCCCTACACCGACAAGACGCTCGAGGCGATGGCGCGCGAGGGCGTGATGACCGTGGACGTGATCTGCCCGGGCTTCGCCGCCGACTGCCTGGAAACGCTGGAGGAGATCGCGGTCGAGAACGACCAGGTCTTCCGCGCCGCCGGCGGCCAGGCGCTGCGCTACATCAGCGCGCTCAACGACGAACCGGGACACGTGGCGGCGCTGTCGGCGCTGGCGCGCAGCCACCTGCAGGGCTGGCCGCACTGATGCAGGAAATCCGGCTGCGAACCGCCAGCGGCACGCTGGCGGCGCTGCGCGGCGGCGATCCCTCGGGCCCGCGGCTGCTTTGCCTGCACGGCTGGCTCGACAACGCCGCCAGCTTCCTGCCGCTGGCCCCGCACCTGGCCGGTTTCGACTGGGTGGCCCTGGACCTGCCCGGGCACGGCGCCTCGGACCACCGCCCGCCCGGCTGCGACTACGCCTTCGCCGACTGGCTGCACGACGGGCTCGACGCGCTCGACGCGCTGGGCTGGGAGCAGGCCGACCTGCTCGGGCATTCGATGGGCGGCGCGATCGCCTCGTTCATCGCCGCCGCGGTCCCGGCACGGGTGCGTCGCCTGGCCCTGGTGGAGGCGCTGGGGCCGGTGGCCGGCGACCCGGAGAAGGCCGGCGAGCGCCTGCGCGAGGCCGTGCGCGCGCGCCGCGCCCGGGCCGGCCGCCCGCCGCGGCTGATCCCGGACGTCGACACCGCGGTGGCGGCGCGGCTGGCCGTGACCCGGATGGCGCCGGAGGCGGCGGCGCTGATCGTGCGCCGCAACCTGCGCGAGGTGCCCGGCGGCTTTGCCTGGCGCAGCGACCCGCGCCTGACCCTGCCCGGCCACCTGCGCATGGACGAGGCCGCGGTGCAGGCGGTGCTGCGAGGCATCGAGGCGCCGGTGCTGGTGGTCGCGGCCGATCCCGCGCCGCCGTATTTCACGCCCGGGGTGCGGGCCGCGCGCCTGGCCTGCCTGCGCGAGGCGCGCCTGGCGGTGCTGGCCGGCGGCCATCACCTGCACATGGAGCAGCCCGGCGTGGTGGCGCCGCTGCTGCTCGACTTCCTGCGCGGCTAGTCCGAGGCCGGGCGCAGCGAGATCGCCAGCGTGGTGCCGCCGCCGGGCTCGGCGACGAAGTTGGCCTCGAGCCGGCGGCCGTCCTTGTGGAAACCGAGCGCCTGCACCGGCGCCTGCTCGAGCGCCACGTCCTCCCGCCAGCCCGCGGCGAGCTGCGCGGCGCGGAACTCGTCGAACACCAGCCCGAGGCTGCGCGGGCTGCGCAGGCTCACCGACACCGCCGGGCCGAGGGTCATGGAGGTGAGCACGCGCGCATCCACCGGCAGCACCACGTCGCCGGGGAACTGCGCGGGCAGCGGCAGGTCCTCGCCGCTGGTGGCGGTGTAGAGGCCTTCCTCGGTTTCGATGGTGACCACGTCCCGGGCCCCGTCGGCGCCGGGGGCCGGTGCGCCGGGCTCGCCGGCCGCCTCGATGGCCTTCCCGACCAGGTCGCCGCCGCCATTGCGGCCGTCGCGATGGCAGGCGCCGGCCAGCAGGGCCGGCAGCGCGAGCGTGAGCAGGGCAATGGTTCTGGGTGACGCGGCGTCCTACCGGCTGGGGTTCACCGGATCAAACGCGCGAGTGCCGCCTTCAAGGCCAGACCCTCGCCGCGCAGGTAGTCGCGTTCTTCCCGCCAGGTCGGCCAGCGCGCCTCGACCTCGCGCCAGAAGCGGCGCGAATGGTCGGCGTGCACCAGGTGGCAGAGCTCGTGCACCAGCACGTACTCGAAGGCCGACGGGCGGCCGAGCACGAGCGCGAGGTCGAGCGACACCGCATCGGAGGGACTGAGCGAGCCCCAGAGCGAACTCAGCGGGCGCACGCGCAGCGCCATCGGCGCACGCGGCAGCCCGGCCAGGTAGCGCGGCAACCAGGCCCCGAGGTCGGTGCGCGCCTGCTGCAGGTAGAACTCACGCAGCGCGGCGCGGGCGCGGGCGTCGTCGGCGCGCTCGGGCAGCTGCAGCTCCACGCCGTGCTCGCCCAGGCGGGCGCTGGCGTAGCGCCCCTCGCGCCACGCCAGCGGCAGCTGCATGCCGCGCAGCGGCAGCGGGCCGGTCCAGTCGCGGCCGAAGCGCGGGGCGTGCTCGGGGCGCTGGCGGGCAAGCTGCATGGCGAGCCAGTCGCGGTGCTCGTGCAGGAAGGACTCGGCGCTGCGGATGGACGCCGCCAGCGGCAGGGTGAGCCGCGCGCCCTTGTCCGAGACGATCAGCCGCAGCCGGCGCGCGCGCCGGTCGCGCACCCAGCGCACCGGCACTTCGCGGCCGTCGGTCATCACCAGCGGCCGGGTTTCGGGCGCCGGCGCGGCGGGGCGGGTCAGGCGCAGGAACATGCGCGCAATCTATCAGGCGTCGGCGCTGGAGAACTTCAGGGCGCCGTCGAGCACGGCGAACAGGCGCTTGAGTTCACCGGCCATCAGCGCGTAGCGGGCATCGAGCTCGGCGTGCACGCCGTCGGTCTCGGTGCCTTCGAGCTGGTCGACGGCGCCGTCGAGGAACTTGAGCTTGCGCAGCACCAGGTCCTCGCCGAGCACGAAGCCGACGTGGTCGTCGAGCACCAGGGCCAGGCGCGTGGCCTGCTTGCCGGCCTCGAGGTGGCGGCGGATCTCGTCGGCCTGCAGCTCGTGCCGGCTGCAGCGCACCACGCCGCCGCCATCGACGGGATCCTTGAGCTCGCACTCGTCGCCCAGCGTGAGGCCACCGGGCAGCGGTTCGCCGGCCAGCCAGCCGGTCATCAGCGCGCGCACCGAGGTCTCGGCGTTGAGCGGCAGGGCCGGGAAGCTGCCCAGGGCGTGGCGCAGCTCGGAGACGAGGTTCTCGGCGGTCTTGCGCGAGCTGGTGTCGACGGCGATGAAGCCATGCTCGAGGTCGAGCGTGGCGCTGCAGCGCACCGGGCGCACGAAGGCGCGCGGCAGCAGCTCCATCACCACGTCCTCCTTGAGGCGCTTGCGGGCGCGGCCGCCGAGGCGACGACCTTCCTTCTCCTCGATCTCGGCGAGCTTGCGGCCCAGCTGGTCGTTGACCACGGCCGAGGGCAGCAGGCGGTCTTCGCCGCCGAGCGTGACCCAGATGGCGTCGCCGATGCGATGGCTCATCAGCTCGGCGTCGCGGCCCATCGGCGGGATGAAGCCGCGCGACATCAGCTCGCTGGGGCCGACCGGCTTGAGCCGGCATTCCTCCAGGCGGGCGTCGAGGTCATCGAGGGTCTTGGCGAGCGAGGTCGGGAAGCGGAAGAACGTCAGGTTGCGAAAGAACATCAAAACTCCGGGGTTGGGGACGGAGGTAATTAATCCGCCCCGGGAACTGTCAGTGAAGTCGAGGCGCCGCGAGGCGGATTAATTACCTCCGTCCCCCGCCTCGCCGGCGAGCCAGGCGTGTGCGTCGGGGAGGGGCGCGTCGGACAGGCGGCCGAGCGAGAGGAAGTCGAACAGGTTCGGGTCGGCCAGCTGCGAAGGACGCACGTCGGCCAGGGCGCGGGCGATGGTGTCGACGCGGCCGGGGTGTTCGCGGTCCCACTGCGCCAGCATGCGGCCCACCTGCTTGCGCTGCAGGTTCTCCTGCGAACCGCAGAGCGTGCAGGGGATGATCGGGAAGGCCTTCCAGTCGGCGTAGGCGATCAGGTCGGCTTCGCGGCAGGTGGCCAGCGGGCGGATCACCACGTGCTCGCCGTCGTCGCTGCGCAGCTTGGGCGGCATGGTGGCCAGCTTGGCGTGGAAGAACAGGTTCATGAAGAAGGTCGCCACCAGGTCGTCGCGATGGTGGCCGAGCGCGATCTTGGTGAAGCCCTGCTCTTTGGCGTGCGTGTACAGCGCGCCGCGGCGCAGGCGCGAGCACAGCGAGCACATCGTCTTGCCCTCGGGGACCACGCGCTTGACCACCGAGTAGGTGTCCTGCTCGAGGATGGTGAAGGGCACGCCGAGCGAGCGCAGGTAGTCGGGCAGCACGTGCTCCGGGAAGCCCGGCTGCTTCTGGTCGAGGTTCACCGCCACCAGTTCGAAGCGCACGGGCGCCTTCTTCTGCAGCTGCAGCAGGAGGTCGAGCATGGTGTAGCTGTCCTTGCCGCCGGACAGGCAGACCATCACCTTGTCGCCGTCCTCGATCATGCCGTAGTCGGCGATGGCCTGGCCGACCTGGCGGCGCAGGCGCTTGGCCAGCTTGGCGCGCTCGTGGGCGAGCTTGCGCGGGTCGGCGGGCTCGGCCGCCGGCCGGATCGGCAGGGGATCGTTGAGGACGAGGGTCATGGCGGGTGGGGCGGGACGCGGACCGGGGATTTTACGCCCATGCGAGGGGGTCGCGCCTGAAGGCACTCCTACAAGGACGCGTGGCCGGAGTAAGCTGTGCGGGAACCGGGAGCACGCATGGCCACCGAAGACCCTGCCCGCATCGCCGCCCAGCTGGTGGAACTGCGGGTCGAGCACCGAGACCTCGACCAGGCGATCGCCCGCCTGGCGGCCGATCGCGACTCCGACGAGCTCACGCTCAAGCGCCTGAAGAAGCGCAAGCTGCGCATCAAGGACATGATCACCGCGCTCGAGAGCCGGCTGATCCCCGACCTCGACGCCTGACGCGCCGGCTCAGGCCGGCAGGTCGCCGGTGCCGGCCTTGGCCACCTTGCTGACCGCCTCGGGCGAGAGCTTGGCGATGGTGTGGCGCAGGTCGCGGCCCAGCACCACCTTGGCGTCCTTCTCCCAGGCCATCAGCGGCTCGTCGAAGTCGAGCTTGCCGTTCTCGGCGATCCACACCAGCTTCATCTCGCGCAGCTTCTGGATGAAGCCGCGGAACAGGGTCTTGTCGAAGAATTCCGGCGCCGCCGGCGCGTAGAGCAGGCTCAGGCGCTGGGCGGTGAGCTGGCAAAGGCTCTCGAGCTCGCCTGAGCTGAGCGTGCGCGGGCCGTTCTTGACCAGCGTGGTGATGGCGATGAAGTAGCGCTCGAAGGCCTGCTGCAGGCTGTGGGCGATGCCGCGCAGGCGGAAGACCTCGTCGGTCTGGCCCGGGCCGCGCGACAGGTAGCCACCGTCGTCCTCGCTGGCCATCGACAGCAGGCCCTCGGCAACGAACAGGTCGATGGTGGCGTCGAGCCGTTCGGCGAAGCCATCGGCGTCCCAGGGCAGGAACAGCTCCTCCTGCACGAACGGGTAGATCGTGCGGCCCAGGCGCAGCAGGCCGGCGCGGCTCATGCGGCGGTTGTTCTGGAAGCACAGCGCGACCCAGGCCGCGGCCGAGAACAGGTGCAGCACGTTGTTGCGGAAGTAGCTCTGCAGCACCGCCGTCTCGCCCTCGACGCTCAGCACGTCGCCCAGCGGGTGCACGGTGCGGGTGAGCACGCCGATCTTCTCGCCGTAGGCGATGATCGCCGGCGGTTCGAGGTCGGTGACGGTGACGCGGTCGGAATACGGCAGCGACGCCAGCAGCTTCCTGTACAGGGCCAGCTGCGCCAGCAGGTCGGCCTCGGACATGGCGTGCTTGGGCGTGGCCAGCAGGGCCAGCGCCAGCAGGTTCACCGGGTTCACGTCGGCGGCGCGGTTGATGTTGACCTGGATGCGGGTGGCCAGGTCCTCGACCACGTCGTTGAGCCAGGCCGGCTTCTCGTCCGGTTCGGCGGCGTTGCGCTCGCGCCAGTCCGGCGCGTGCTGCTCGAGCACCTTGTCCAGGAAGATCGGCTCGCCGAAGTTCACCGCCACCTTGCCGTAGTGCTGGCGCAGGATGCCGGCGGCGGCCTTGAGCAGGGCCCAGATGGTTTCCTTCTCCTTGGGCCGGCCGGTGAGCTCGTCGAGGTAGCTCTTGCCCTCGATCAGCTTCTCGTAGCCGATGTAGACCGGCTGGAACACCACCGGCCGGCGCGGCGCGCGCAGGAAGGCCTTGAGCGTCATCACGATCATGCCGCCCTTGGGCGGCAGCAGCCGGCCGGTGCGCGAGCGCCCGCCCTCGATGAAGTACTCGAGCGAGAAGCCACCCGACACCAGCTGCGCCACGTACTCGCCCAGCACCGCTGCGTACAGGGCGTTGCCCTTGATCGAGCGGCGGATGAAGAAGGCGCCGCCGCGGCGCAGGATCGGCCCGATCACAGGCATGTTGAGGTTCACGCCGGCCACGATGTGCGGCGGCACGATGCCGCGGCTGTAGAGCAGGTAGCTCAGCAGCAGGTAGTCCATGTGGCTGCGGTGGCAGGGCACGTAGATGACCTCGTGCCCGGGCGCGACCTGCTTGAGCGTGTCGATGTGGTGGACGTTGAGGCCGTCGTAGATGCGGTTCCAGAAGCCGGTGAGCGCGAACGAGGCCGAGCGCACGACCGGGTTGGAGTAGTCGGCGGCGATCTCCCAGGCGAAGCCGTGCGCCTTCTTCCAGGCGTCGAGGTACTCGGTGCCGTCGCGGCGGGCCTGGTCGGTGATGGCCTTGCGCACCGGTTCGGCGTCGAGCACGCGGTCGACCAGCAGGCGGCGCGTGGACAGGTCGGGGCCGATGACCGCGGTCTTGATGCGACGGAAGTGCGCGCGCAGCACCCGGCTGACCTTGCGCACCTGGCGCTCGTGCGGCTGCTCCTCGCCGAGGATCTCCCACACGCGCACGCTGGGCGAGAACTGCACCAGGGTGTCGCGGCCGTTGAGCAGGATGGCCAGCAGGCGGCGGAAGCGGCCGACGATGGCCCAGTTCTCCGAGAACAGCACCGAGAACCAGCCCGACTGCCGCGCCGGCGCGCGGCCGACGAAGATCGACACCGGCACCAGCTGCACGTCCTGGTCGGGATAGAGCCGGTGCGCCATCAGCAGGCGCGAGAGCGCGTCGGAGTGGCTGCGGTTGCGCGGGCGGCCGAACAGC
Organism: Arenimonas caeni; assembly: GCF_003024235.1. GTDB lineage: Bacteria > Pseudomonadota > Gammaproteobacteria > Xanthomonadales > Xanthomonadaceae > Arenimonas > Arenimonas caeni. The sequence continues at coordinate 42,414 of NZ_KZ679095.1, forward strand.
CCGGCGCGCCGGCGCGAGAGCGCGACGTAGGCGCGCTTGCGGCCCAGCGGGTCGCCCGGCAGCGCCGCCAGCGGCGAGGGCAGGCCGGCCTCGCGGCAGGCGCGGTCGAGGATCAGGGTGTTGGACAGGCCGTAGTTCTCGATCACGTAGCAGATCGGCCGGTCGAGCGAGAACGGCGGCTCGGCCGGCTCGCGCTTGATCTGGATCCAGGGCTTGAGCAGGGCCTCGATCAGGCGCGCCCACAGCGGCGGGCGCGCGGGCGCGGGACGGAAGGCGGGCGCCGGCGACGGCGTGGTCTGGTCGTCCATCGCGGCGGGCTCAGTCGGCGGACGCGCCCATGGCGGCGTCGGTGGCCAGGCCGTCGTCGTCGGCCAGGGCCTCGCCGGTGGCGTGGGCGGCCTCGGCCAGCTCGGCCTCGGCCTGGCGGATCGCCTCGGCGCCATACCAGCCTTCGCCGACGCGCTGCATCTTCGTCTCGAAGGCGATGGTGCGGCCAAGCAGGGGGTAGCTCACCTTCACGGTGGCCTGGTCGCCTTCGGTGGACAGCAGCTCGGCCTGCACGCCGTCGAGCGCCGCGTCGAGGTCGAGGTCGTAGGCCAGGGCGGCCTGCTTGAGGCCGGCCAGGGCGACGCCGCCCTTTTCCAGGGCGGGGGTCATGCCGAGGGCGCGGGCCTGCTCGAGCGTGGGCAGGTCGAGCTCGCGGGCGGTGGCGCTGAGCGCGGCGATGGCGCGGCGGGCGCGGGCGCGGTCGGTGATCAGGGCCGGCTGGGCCCAGTCGAGTACGGCATCGGCGAGCTCGCGGCCGTGCGCCTTCTCGGCCGCGGCCAGCTCGGTATTGGCCTCGATGGCGGCGCTCAGGAAGATCGAGGCGGTGGCCTGCATCAGCGGCCACTGGCCGCCGACCTCGGCCTCGAACTGCTGCAGCTTGGGCTCGAGGTCGCGCATCAGGGCGGCTTCGGCGTCGGGCGCGGTGAGCCGGGCCATGACCTCGGCGTACTCGCGGGCGTCCTCGTCCCCGGCCGGGGTGGCCTCGGCCAGGCGCCGGTCCCACAGCGCCTCGGAACGGGCATGCAGCTCGGGCGGCAGGCTCAGGCGCGACCAGCGCACCAGGTCGTTGTCGCGCAGCGCCCGGGCCTGGGCCTTGACCGCGGCCACCGGGTCGCCCGCGGCCTTGGCCAGGTCCTCGGCGGGCGGCTCGCGGCGGCAGCCGGCGAGCGCGAGCGCGGTCAGCAGCAGGGCGGCGAGCGCCCGGATGGCGGGGGATCGGATCATTTCGGTTTCGGGACCGTGGGTTCGGGCGCTGAATCTAGCAGATCGGGGGTTCAGGACCCGTTTGCCGGGCCGGGCCCCAAGGCGGGCCGGGGCCAAAAAACCGGGGCCCCGAGGGGCCCCGCGAATCCGGTGTGATCCGGAGGACAGGTCGTCGTTGTGGATCCCGGCGGGCCGGTGCCCGACGACCGGCTCAGGATAGGCCAGGGCGAATGCTTAGGCAATACCTGAGGTTTTACAGGATAAGTTCCTGTTCTATATGAATATCGCCTGGGCGATCTGGGCCTGGATCTGCTCCGCGGCGGCCACCGGGTCGGCGGCGTTGCGGATCGGCCGGCCCACCACGATGTAGTCGGCGCCGGCCGCGAAGGCCTGGGCCACGTCCACGGTTCGCTTCTGGTCATCGCCGGCCGGGCCGGCCGGGCGGATGCCCGGGCAGACCACCAGGAAGCCCGGGCCGGTGGACTGGCGGATCAGGCCGGCCTCCTGGCCCGACGCGATGACGCCGTCGCAGCCGGCGTCGCGGGCGGCCAGGGCGCGTTCGACGACCACCTCCGAAGGCTCACGATCGATGCCCAATTGGCGAAGATCGCTGCGATCCATGGAGGTGAGCACGGTGACCGCCAGGAGGCGAATATCGCCCTTCTCCTGCGAAGCGGCATGCATCATGCCGTGATGTTGGCCGTGGATGGTGCAGAAACTGACCGGGTAGCGGCGCAGGCCGCGGATGGTGGCGGCCACGGTGGCCGGCACATCGTGGAACTTCAGGTCCACGAACACCTGCTTGCCGCAGGCGGCCAGGTCCTCGAGCACGCGGAAGTAGTCGCCGCTGGTCAGCAGCTCCATGCCGATCTTGTAGAAGGACACCGAGTCGCCCAAGCGCTCGACCCAGGCGTGGGCCTCGGCGGCGGTCGGCACGTCGAGGGCGAAGATCAGGCGGTCGCGGGTCGTGGGCATGGGCTTACTCGGCGTAGTCCAGGGCCTCGAGCTTGAGCTGGCGGCGCTCGGCCTCCGGCAGGCTCCAGGCGTTGTTGAACAGGGCCGGCTCCCAGCTGCCGTAGCTGGGGTTGGGCAGCACCCACCAGCGCTCGCCGAACCAGCCCAGGTAGGGCTCCAGCGCCGCCTTGCGGCCGGCCGGGTTGTTGGCCTCGATGGTGACCATGTCGCCGATCTGGTCGCCGAACTGCATCAGCACGCGGTGGGTGCGGCCCACGTGCTGGCGGCGGCAGCCCTTTTCCGAGCCCTGCTGCTCGCAGCCGTCCACGAAGAAGCCCAGGCCCAGGAACTGCGCCTCGGACTCGATCGGGAAGCCGACCGCCCGCAGGTTGGCCACGGTGGCCTCATTGAGGTGCGCGGCGCGGTTGGACACGTAGAAGATGGTGACGCCGCGGGCGGCGGCGGCTTGGGCGAACTCGAGGGCGCCCGGCACGGGACGGGCCTTTTCCTCGCGCACCCAGGCGTCCCAGGTGACCTCGTTGTAGCTGCCGCCGTCGCGCACCAGGCGGGCCTGGTAGGGCGAGTTGTCGAGCACGGTCTCGTCGATGTCGACGATCACCGCCGGCGGCAGGCCGTCGGCCGGGTTGGCGCGCTCGGACGGCACCAGCGCATCCCAGCCCGGGGTCTTGATGGCGCGGTCGAGCTGCACCAGCGCCGACCGGAAGGTCTGGCCGGCCAGCAGGCGGTATTCCTCGGCGGCCTGGATCCAGGCCACGGCATTGAGGTTGTCGTTGGCGGCCGGGCCGGCGGGCGCGGCCACCGGGGCCGGGACCGGTGCGGGTTCGGCGGCGGGACGTGGGGTCGGGGCGGTCTGGCAGGCCGCCAGCGCGAGCACGAGGGTGGACAGGACCAGGGGGCGGGGCAGGGACATCGGCGGCTTCCTTCCAATCAAGGCCGCCGAGTTTAGCCGAGCCACATGACCGAATTCCCCGTGCCGACCCCGCGAAGGTGAATCGCGGCTGGGAGGAAAGGGGACAGGTGCATTTTCCGGTCCGGGCAGCTCGGGACTTTGGCCTGCCTGGGCCGGAAAATGCACCTGTCCCCATCAATCGTGCTGGTGTCGGCGCTGTAAGCGCGCCGGTCAGTCGCCGAACAGCGCGGCGATGGCGTCCATATGGGCGCGGCCGCGCTGCTTCTTCTCGGCCGATTCGCGCTCGGGGTCGGCGCCGTCGCGCAGCAGGTCGCCGGGCGGCAGTTCGTCCAGGAAGCGGCTGGGCAGCAGGTGTTCGACCGCGCCCCAGCGCTTCACCTCGGCGCTGTGCGACAGGTAGAGCCGCTCCTTGGCGCGGGTGATGCCGACGTACATCAGCCGGCGCTCCTCCTCGAGCCCGCCCTCCTCGAGCGCGGCCTCGTGCGGCAGGTTGCCGTCCTCGCAGCCGACCACGAACACGGCGCGGAACTCCAGGCCCTTGGCCGCGTGCAGGCTCATCAGCCGCACGGCGTTGCCGGGCTCGCCGCGGTCGGCGTTCGACAGCAGGGCCAGCTGCGCGGCCAGCTCGCCGGGGCCGCCGCCGCGGGCGCCTTCGAACCACGAGGCCAGCTCCTCGAGGTTGGCCTTGCGGCGCAGGAAGCCGGCCTCGTCCTTGCACTGGCTGCGGATCATGCCCAGCAGGCCGCTGCGTTCGGCCAGCACCGGCACCAGCTCGGCCGGGGTGAGTTCGCGCGACAGGTCGCGCAGGCCGTCGACGATGCGCGAGAACTCGTCCAGGCCGGCCGCCGCGCGCGGCGTGAGCTGCTTGAGGAAGCCGATCTGGCCGGCCGCCTTCGACATCGGCATGCCCGCCGTCTGCGCCATCGCCGCCAGCTTCTCGAGCGTGGTGGCGCCGACCTCGCGCTTGGGCGCGGCGATCGCGCGCAGGAAGGCGGTGTCGTCGTCGGGGTTGGCCAGCACGCGCAGCCAGCTCAGCAGGTCCTTGACCTCGGCGCGGTCGAGGAAGGCCGTGCCGCCGGTGAGGTGGTAGGGGATGCGCAGCAGCTGCAGTGCCTTCTCAAGCGGCCGCGACTGGTGGTTGCCGCGGAAGAGGATGGCGAACTCGCCCCAGGGGATTTCCTTGGCCTGGTGCAGGTAGTGGATCTCGGCCGCGACGCGCTCGGCCTCGTGTTCGTTGTTGCGGCTCTGCCACACGCGCACCGGCTCGCCGTCGCCGTGCTGGCTCCAGAGCTGCTTGAGGTGCTTGTGCGGGTTCTTCTCGATCAGGGTGTTGGCGCAGCGCAGGATGCGCCCCGAGCAGCGGTAGTTCTGCTCGAGCTTGATCACCTTCAGCGCCGGGTAGTCCTGGGCCAGCAGCTCGAGGTTCTCGGGCTGGGCGCCGCGCCAGGCGTAGATGCTCTGGTCGTCGTCGCCCACGCAGGTCATCTGGCCCTTCGGCCCGGCCAGCTGCTTGAGCAGGCGGTACTGGGCGCCGTTGGTGTCCTGGCACTCGTCCACCAGCAGGTAGCGCAGGCGCTCGCGCCAGCCGGCGGCGAGCTCGGGGTCGGCTTCGAGCAGCTGCAGGGGCAGGCGGATCAGGTCGTCGAAATCGACCGCGTTGAAGGCCTGCAGGCGCGCCTGGTAGCGGGCGTAGATGGCCGCCGCCTCGCGCTCGCGGACGCTGCGCGCGGCCTCGGCGGCCTGCTCGGGCGTGAGCGCGTTGTTCTTGGCCGTGCTCACCAGGTTCTGCAGCGCGAACAGGGCGTCGTTCTTCAGGCCCTGCGGCGCCAGATCCTTGATGATGGCCATCTGGTCGTCGGCGTCGAAGATCGAAAAGCCGCGGCGCAGGCCGGCCCGGTCGTGCTCGATCTGCAGGAAGCGCAGGCCCAGCGAGTGGAAGGTGGTGACCGTCAGGCCTTCGGCGGCGTCGCCCCTGATGCGTTTGGCCACGCGCTCGCGCATTTCCTTCGCCGCCTTGTTGGTGAAGGTGATGGCGGCGATGTGCCGGGCCTCGCGGCGGCCGGTGGCCACGAGGTGGGCGATCTTCTCGGTGATCACGCGGGTCTTGCCGCTGCCCGCGCCGGCGAGCACGAGCAGGGGGCCGTCGAGGTACTCGACCGCGGCTTGTTGTTGGGGGTTGAGGCCGTGCATAGGGACGCGATTGTACTGTGGGAGGGCCTTCAGGCCCGACGCCCGTCGCCGGGCGTGAAGGCCCCCGCACTGGTTTAGAATCCGCGGCCATGCTGGAGATCACACCAACCCTGTCCATCCCCGACGACGAGCTCGTCGAGCGCTTCGTGCGCTCGGGCGGGCCGGGCGGGCAGAACGTGAACAAGGTCTCGACCGCCGTCGAGCTGCGTTTCGACATCGCCGGCTCGACCGCGCTGCCGGCCGAGGTGAAGGCCCGGCTGCTGGCCCGGCGCGATCGCCGGATCACCGCCGAAGGTGTGCTGGTGCTCAGCGCCCAGCGCTTCCGCACCCAGGACCGCAACCGCGAGGACGCGCGCGCGCGCCTGGCCGCGCTGGTGGCCGCCGCCACCGTGGCGCCGAAGAAGCGCGTGGCGACCAAGCCCACCAAAGGCTCGAAGGAACGCCGGCTGGGCGCCAAGCGCGAGCGCGCGTCGGTCAAGCGCCAGCGCAGCGCCTCGGCGTGGGATCGCGAATGAGCCCGGTCGTCCCCGTCCTGCCGCCGCAGGCCCCGCGCACCGGCAGCCGCCTCGGGCGCTGGTTCGGCCGCACCCTGCTGAGGCTGGGGGGCTGGCGGGTCACCGGCCAGTTCCCCGACCTGCCGAAGATGGTGATCATCGTCGCCCCGCACTCCTCCGGCTGGGACGCCTACTGGGGCCTGGCGGCGAAGCTGGCGATGGGCCTGGACATCGCCTTCATGGCCAAGGCCGAGCTCTTCCGCGGCCCGCTGGGCTGGCTGCTGCGCTGGTTCGGCGGCATCCCGGTCGACCGCGGCGCGCCCGGCGGCATCGTCGAGCAGTCGGCGGCGCGCGTGCGCGAAAGCGGCAACATCTGGTTCCTGCTGGCGCCGGAAGGCACCCGCAGGCGCGTCGAGCGCTGGAAGCCGGGCTTCTGGAAGATCGCCCGGCTGGCCGGCGTGCCGGTGTTCTGCGCCGCCTTCCACTATCCGGGCAAGACCATCGTGCTCGACCAGCTGGTCGAGACCACCGAGGACTACGACGCCGACATGGTGCGCATCCGCGCGCTGTACCGGCCGCACATCGGCAAGAACCGCGACACGCTGTAATCCGGACTTCCTGTAGGAGCGCCTTCAGGCGCTCCTACAAGGGCTTGACTGCGGGTTGGGCGAGGGCGGCAGGGCCGATAAACTGGCCGAATGGAACCGTTCACCGCCTTCTACGACCAGCTGGCCACGCGGCCCTGGCTGCTGACCCTCGCGACCTCCACCACCCTGCTGCTGGTGGCGTGGCTGGCCGACCAGCTCACCCGGCGCCTGCTGGTGCGCGTGCTGGTGCAGCTGGTGCAGGCCTCGCCGGTGAAGTGGGACGACGCCATCCTCCGCCGCGGCGTCATCAGGCGCCTGTCGCACACGGTGCCGGCGATCGTCATCTATCTCGGCGCGCCGCTGCTGCCGGGCGTGCCCGAAGGCGTGGTGGCGGTGGCGCGCAACGTCGCCGCCGCCTACGTGGTGCTCACGGCGGCGCAGGCGCTGTCGGCCTTCCTCTCGAGCCTGCAGGACATCTACGAGTCGCGCGACCCGGTGCGGGCGCGCAACCGGCCGATCAAGGGCTACCTGCAGGTGGCCAAGATCGTGCTGTTCGTGCTGGCGGCGGTGCTGGTGATCGCGGTGCTGGTGGAGAAGTCGCCGCTGCTGCTGCTCTCGGGCTTTGGCGCCATGACCGCGGTGCTGATGCTGGTGTTCAAGGACACGATCCTGTCGCTGGTGGCCAGCGTGCAGCTCAACTCCAACGACATGGTGCGGGTGGGCGACTGGATCGAGATGCCCAAGTACGGCGCCGACGGCGACGTGATCGACGTGGCCCTGCACACGGTGAAGGTGCAGAACTGGGACAAGACCATCACCACCATCCCCACCCACGCGCTGATCGCCGACAGCTTCAAGAACTGGCGCGGGATGAGCGAGTCGGGCGGGCGCCGCATCAAGCGCGCGCTGCAGATCGACCAGGGCACGGTGCGCTACCTGGACAACGAGGAGCGCCAGGCGCTGTCGCGCTTCGTGCTGCTGCAGCCCTACCTGGAGAAGAAGGCCGCCGAGCTGGCCGAGTGGAACGCCACCCAGGAAGGCCGGGCGCCGGTGAACCTGCGCCGGCTCACCAACCTCGGCACCTTCCGCGCCTACGCCCGCGCCTACCTGCAGGCGCACAAGGGCATCCACCAGGGCATGACGCTGCTGGTGCGCCAGCTCCCGCCCGGGCCCGAGGGCCTGCCGCTGGAGATCTACTGCTTCACCGCCACCACGGCCTGGGGCGAGTACGAGGACATCCAGTCCGACATCTTCGACCACCTGCTGGCGATCCTGCCGGAGTTCGGGCTGCGGGCCTTCCAGCAGCCCTCGGGTGCCGACATCGCCGCCGCCGCGGGCGCGGTGGGGAAGGGCGCTCAGCGTTCGGAGTGGCCGGCCTCGAAGTAGTCGCGGCGCTGGAACAGGCCGGGTTTGACCAGGTCGACGAAGGCGCGCGCCTGCGGGCTGAGGTATTTGCCCTTGCGCATCACCACGCCGTAGCTGCGCGGCGGGAAATACTCGGCCAGGCTGCGCGCCACCAGGCGCTGCTGGTCGGCCTCGGTCAGGCAGATGCTGGTGACGATGCTGATGCCCAGGCCCATTGCCACGTACTGCTTGATCACCTCCCAGCCGCCCACCTCCAGCGCCACCGTGTAGGGCACGCGCCGCTGCTGGAACACCAGGTCCACCAGCCGGTAGGTGGTCAGGCGCCGCGGCGGCAGGATCAGGCCGTAGGGCGAGAGGTCCTCGAGGCGCAGGTCGGCCTTGTCGGCCAGCGGGTGCCCGGGCGGGCAGATCAGCATGGGGTCGAAGGAATAGACCGGCTCGTAGGCCAGGTCGTTGGGCACGTCGAGCATCGACCCCACGGCCAGGTCGACGCCGTCCGAGCGCAGCAGGCCCAGGCCGTCCTGGCCGGTGACGTTGTGCAGCACCAGCTGTACCTCCGGATGGGCGGCGCGGAAGGCCTGCACCAGGGTCGGCAGCAGGTAGAGGATGGTCGAACTGCCGGCCGCCACGTGCAGCTCGCCGGCCTGCAAGCCCTTGATCCGGCTGCGGAATTCGCCCTCCAGGCCGTCCAGCCCCTCGACCAGGGGCCGGGCCAGGTCGTAGAGCACCTGGCCCTCGCGGGTGAGGCTGAAGCGCCGGCCGATGCGCTCGAACAGGGGTACGCCCAGCTCGCGCTCGAGCGCCTGCACCTGCAGGGTCACGGCCGGCTGGCTGAGGAACAGGGCCTCGGCCGCCCGGGTCACCGAGCCCAGCCTGGCCACCTGGCAAAAGGCGCGAACCGGCTTGAGGCGGTCGCCCTTGTAATAAAACCGGGGGCTGGATTCGGCCATAAGTCGCTGTTCCGGCACTTGTATAAGTCCAGCTTATAACAAGTATCAAAACATTTGCTTTGGCAAAGTCGCCGTGCGGGGCCTAGCGTCGAACCCGACCCCGAACCCCGGAGCAATCCCATGGCAGGCGACGCGGCACGACTGATCACCCCGGTGGAGCTCACCGGCCCCCGGCTGCCCGGGCAGGAAGACCTGCTGGGCACCCTGGCCCTGGATTTCCTGGCCGACCTGCACCGTGCCTTCGAATCGGCCCGCCAGGCCCGGCTGGCCGCCCGCCGCCACCGCCAGGCCCGCTTCGACGCCGGCGAGCTGCCGGACTTCCGCACCGACACCCGCGCCATCCGCGAGAGCGACTGGACCGTGGCCCCGGCCCCGGCCGCGCTGCGCGACCGCCGCGTGGAGATCACCGGCCCGGTCGACCCGAAGATGGTGATCAACGCCCTCAACTCGGGCGCCAGCTGCTACATGGCCGACTTCGAGGACTCCACCAGCCCGACCTGGGAGAACCTGCTGGTCGGCCAGCGCGCCCTGCGCAAGGCCGTCACCGGCACGCTCGACTGGATGGCTCCGGACGGCAGCAAGCACTACGTGCTCGACCCGACCTCGACCACCACGCTGATCGTGCGCCCGCGCGGCTGGCACCTGGACGAAAAACACGTGCTCATCGACGGCCAGCGCCTGTCGGCCAGCCTGTTCGACCTGGGCCTGTTCGCCTTCCACAACGCCAACGTGCTGCAGGCCCGAGACCGCGGCCCGTATTTCTACCTGCCCAAGCTCGAGTGCATGGAGGAGGCCGCGCTCTGGGAGGAGGTGCTGTCGTTCGTCGAGCAGCGCCTGGGCCTGCCCGCCGGCTGCATCAAAGTGACCGTGCTGATCGAGACCCTGCCGGCCGCCTTCGAGATGCACGAGATCCTGCACGCGCTGCGCGGCCGCATCGTCGGCCTGAACTGCGGCCGCTGGGACTACATCTTCAGCTACCTCAAGACCTTCCGCCGGCACCGCGACCGCGTGCTGCCCGAGCGCGGCCAGGTCGGCATGACCCAGCCCTTCCTCAAGGCCTATTCCGAACTGCTGGTGCAGACCTGCCACCGCCGCGGCGCCCACGCCATGGGCGGCATGGCCGCGCAGATCCCGATCGCCGGCGACCCGGCCGCCAACGAGGAGGCGCTGGCGCGCGTGCGCGCCGACAAGGAGCGCGAGGCGCGGGCCGGCCACGACGGCACCTGGGTCGCGCACCCGGCCCTGATCCGGATCGCGCGCGAGGTGTTCGACCAGCACATGCCCGGCCCCGACCAGCACGCGGTGCGCCGCGAGGACGTGCAGGTCGACCGCGACCAGCTGATCCGGCCGTCGATCGGCACCATCACCCGCAAGGGATTCGACAACAACGTCGAGGTCTGCGTGCGCTACCTCGCCGCCTGGCTCGACGGCCAGGGCTGCGTGCCGATCCACTGGCTGATGGAGGACGCGGCCACGGCCGAGATCGCCCGCGCCCAGCTCTGGCAATGGCTGCACCGCGGCGACCTGCACCTCGACGACGGCACGCCGGTGGACTTCTCGCTGTTCGACCGCGCGCTGCTGGCCCTGCCCTCGAAGCTGGCCGACCGCATGCGCCTGCCGGGCGGCTCGCGCATCAACGACGCCATCGCCCTGCTCGACAAGCTCACCCACGCCGGCGAGCTCGCCGACTTCCTCACCCTGCCGGCCTACGAGCGCCTGGCCTGACTGCCATTCCCCGTAGGAGCGCCTTCAGGCGCGAAGCGCTTCTTTGCCAGAGGCAAAAGCAAAAGCAAAAGATCCGCGCCTGAAGGCGCTCCTACAAAAAGCTCCCTCCCCACAGCCACAAGGAACCGCCGCCATGACCAACCGCCTCCCCACCGTCGACGAACTCAAGCAGCAGTGGGCCACCGAGGCCCGCTGGGCCGGCATCGAGCGCGGCTACAGCGCCGAGGAAGTCGTGCGCCTGCGCGGCACCGTCGCCATCGAACATTCGCTCGCGCGCCTGGGCGCCGAGAAGCTGTGGAAGTCGCTCAACTCCGAGCCCTTCGTCAACGCGCTCGGTGCGCTCACCGGCAACCAGGCCATGCAGCAGGTCAAGGCCGGGCTGAAGGCGATCTACCTCAGCGGCTGGCAGGTGGCGGCCGACGCCAACCTGGCCGGCGAGATGTATCCCGACCAGTCCCTGTACCCGGCCAACTCAGTGCCGCAGGTGGTCAAGCGCATCAACAACGCGCTGCTGCGCGCCGACCAGCTGCACCACGCCGAGGGCAACGACGGCATCGACTTCATGCAGCCGATCGTCGCCGACGCCGAGGCCGGTTTCGGCGGCGTGCTCAACGCCTTCGAGCTGATGAAGGCGATGATCGAGGCCGGCGCCGCCGGCGTGCACTTCGAAGATCAGCTGGCCAGCGTGAAGAAGTGCGGCCACATGGGCGGCAAGGTGCTCGTGCCGACCCAGGAGGCCGTGCAGAAGCTGGTCGCCGCGCGCCTGGCCGCCGACGTGATGAACGTGCCGACCCTGCTGGTCGCGCGCACCGACGCCGAGGCCGCCGACCTGCTCACCAGCGACATCGACCCGAACGACCAGCCGTTCTGCACCGGCGAGCGCACCGTCGAGGGCTTCTACAAGACCCGCCCGGGCATCGACCAGGCCATCAGCCGCGGCCTGGCCTACGCGCCCTATGCCGACCTGGTGTGGTGCGAGACCGGCAAGCCCGACCTGGCCTTCGCCCGCAAGTTCGCCGAGGCGATCCACGCGAAGTTCCCGGGCAAGCTGCTGGCCTACAACTGCTCGCCGAGCTTCAACTGGAAGAAGAACCTCGACGACGCCACGATCGCGAAGTTCCAGAAGGAGCTGGGCGCGATGGGCTACAAGTTCCAGTTCATCACCCTGGCCGGCTTCCACAGCCTCAACTACGGCATGTTCGAGCTGGCCCACGGCTACGCCCGCCGCCAGATGAGCGCCTTCGTCGAGCTGCAGGAGAAGGAGTTCGCGGCGGCCGAGAAGGGCTTCACCGCGGTCAAGCACCAGCGCGAGGTCGGCACCGGCTACTTCGACTCGGTCACCCAGGCCATCCAGGGCGGGCAGAGTTCGACGGTGGCCCTCAAGGGTTCGACCGAGGAAGAGCAGTTCCATGGGGAGCGCAAGGCCAACGCGGCCTGAGCCTGGTCCCGGCCCCGGGTTTGCCCCGGGGCCGGGACATTTTGACGCATCCACTGTTTCCCGACGCCAGCTTGGATACACTCGGGTCAAACAGGGCTGGGATCCAACGTGGCGCCAACCTCATTCCAGGGCTCCGTCACCTCCCCCGCGGAGGGTGACGAGGGCCTTCATCTGCCTTCACAGCTGGCCCCGGAAGCCTTCCGGGTGCTGGCGTCGGCGGGTGTGAGCCGGGCGGTGCTGCCGGGCGAGGAGCTGTTCCGGCGCGGTGAAGCGGCCCAGAGCATGTTCCTGATCGACACCGGCGAGGTGCGCCTGTCCTTCGACGAGGGCCTGGCCGACAAGCTGCTCGGCCCCGGGCAGTACTTCGGCGAGCTGGCCGTGTTCATCGGCCGCCACCAGCGCTTCGCCCGGGCCGTGGCCGAAACCCCAGGCGTGCTTTACGAAATCACCCAGGACGCCTTCCAGGCGCTGCTCGAGCGCGAGCCGGCGCAGGTGGCGCGCTTCATGCAGCGCAGCTTCGCCTACCTGGTGGCCGGCGAGCACCAGCTGGTGCAGAGCCTGCGCCGCCGCAACGAAGACCTGCTGCAGACCCTCGACACCCTGCGCCAGACCCGCAGCGAGCTCACCGTGGCCCAGCAGCTGGTGCGCAGCGACGACCTGACCGGCCTGGCCAACCGCCGCGGCCTGTACCGCTACCTGGACGAACTGGGCCGGCAGCCGCTGGGCGGCCTGCGCCTGGCCCTGCTGCTGGTGGACGTGGACCACTTCAAGGGCATCAACGACCGCAGCGGCCACCTGGCCGGCGACGCCGCGCTGCGCGCGGTGGCCGAGGAGGTGCGCCGGATGGCGGGGCCGCTGGAGCTGCCCTGCCGCCTGGGCGGCGACGAATTCGCCCTGGTGCTGCGGGTGGCCGACGAAGGCGAGCTGGCCAACCGCGCCCTCGGCCTGCTGGCGGCGGTGCGCAGCCTGCGCCTGCCCAGCCTGCGCGAGCACCGCCTGAGCGTGAGCATCGGCGGCGCCTTCTGCGGCGATCCCGGTGGCTGGGCGGCCTGGTACAGCGAGGCCGACCGGGCCCTGTACGCCGCCAAGCGACAGGGCGGCGACGCCTGGCGCCTGGACGAATAATTCGCTGTCCGGCCGGCCCGGACCCGTGCGTTCACCCCGATAGGAATGCTGGTTGGCCCGCTGAATGGACGTGCAGGAACCCCGCACCCCCAGTCACCTCGATGCCCCGGTCGTCAGGCCGATGCTTCGCGCGGTGCTGGTGTGCGACATCGTCGAGTCCACCGCCCTGGTTGAAAAACTGGGCGATGCGCGCGCGGCCGCCTTCATGCAGCGCCACGACCAGTTGATGCTGCAGGCCATGAAGCTGTGCCACGGCCAGCTGGTGGACAAGGCCGACGGCGTGCTGGCCCTGTTCGAGCGGCCGATCCAGGCCCTGGATTTCGCCCTGCGCTACCAGCGCGGCTTGTACGAACTGGGCCAGGCCGAGGGCTTCCAGCTCAAGGCGCGCACCGGCATCCATGTCGGCGATGTGATGACCTGGGCCAACCACCCGCGCGACGTCGCGGCCGGCGCCAAGCCCTTCGAAGTCGAGGGCCTGGCCAAGCCGGTGGCCGCGCGCCTGATAACCCTGGCCCTGCCCGGGCAGATCCTGATGTCGGGCATGGCCCAGAACCTGGCGCAGCGCGCCGCCGGCGAGCTGGGCGAGCGCGCCGGGCGCCTGCGCTGGCTCATGCACGGGCGCTACCGGTTCAAGGGCGTGCCGGCACCGATGCTGGTGCACGAGGTGGGCGAGCCGGGCATCGCGCCGCTGCGCCCTCCGGACTCGGGCCCCAAGGGCTGGCGCGAGGTGCCGCTGTGGCGGCGGCCGCCGGTGCTGGCGGCCGAAGCGATGCTGCTGGTGGCCCTGGCCGGCGCCGTGCTGTGGTCCACCTTCCGCAGCGAGCCGGCCATCGCCTTCGCCGAGCGCGACTGGGTGGTGGTGGCCGACCTGCAGAACCGCACCGGCGAAATCATGTTCGACGACGCCCTCGACACCGCACTGCGGGTGGGCCTGGAGCAGTCGCAGTACGTCAACCTCTACAGCGACCTGCAGGTCGACCGCGCCCTGCAGCGCATGCAGCGGCCGGGCCAGCCGCTCGACCGCCAGCTGGCCACCGAGCTGGCCCTGCGCGAGGGCGCGCGCGCCGTCATCCTGCCCACCATCGCCCAGGTCGGCGGCGTGATCCGCGTCAGCCTGGAGGTCATCGACCCCAAGACCGGCGTCACCGTCTACAGCGAAAGCGCCGATGGCCGCGGCGTCGAAAGCGTGCTGCCCTCGCTCGACACCGCCCTGGCCGACGTGCGTGGCCGGCTGGGCGAAACCATGGCGGCGGTGTCGGCCGACCGGGTGCCGCTGGAGCAGGCGACCACGCCGAACATCGAGGCGCTGCGGGCGTTTTCGCTCGGCACGACGGCGCGCTACAAGGGCCAGGCCGGCGATGCCGAGGCCTTGTTCCGGGAAGCCGTGCGCCTGGATCCGGGCTTCGCCATGGCGTGGCTGCGGCTGGCGTTCCTGCGTTACGTCGAGGGTGACGAGGCCGGCACGCGCGAGTATCTCGCCCAGGCCCAGGCCCACCGCGACCGGCTGACCCGTCGTGAACTGCTTTTCATGGAAGGCGCCGAAGCCACGCTCGACGACGCGCCGCGGGCCGTGGAGCGCCTCCGGCTGCTGGCGTCGCTATACCCGGATGACTATCGCGGCCGCTACAACGCCGCGTTTTTCGCTCATTTCGACCTGCTGCGCAGCGAACAGGTCGCCGAGGTCATGGCAGGCACCGATGTACCCCAGAATCCCCAGCGTCCGTCGGCGGTCTACATGATCGCCGCGGCCGAACTGGCGAAGGGCGATGCCCCCGCCGCCATCGCGCTTTTTGAAAAGTCGCGCACGCTCGGCATGCGCGGTAGCCTGCGCGAACTCATCGATGCCCACGCGTCGCTGCGCCAGTACGACCAGGCCCGGCGCGTGGCCGGGCAGCAAACCGCGGTGGGACTGCCTGCGCAGGACCTGGAAAGCCGCACCTTCGAGGCCAGCCTGCCGCTGGACCAGGGTGACTGGCGCGGTGCCCGGTCCGCACTGGTCGTGCTCAAGGTCGATGGCATCGAAGCCGGGGCCACCGCCTTCGCGCTGGGCAAGATCGACCTGATGGCGCTGTCGCTGCGCGCCTACGCGCCGGATGCAGCGTTTTCCGCCGACCTGCACGCCTGGGTCGAGGCCGAGAAGGTGGCCTTTGCCTCGTCGAACGCGATGAACCGGCGCGAGTACATCTTCCGGCTGCTGGCCGGCGCCTGGATGGCGGCCCATGTCGGCGAGGTCGATTACGCCCGCACCCTGCTGGCGGTCGTGGCCGACGATCCGCAGACGCGCGTGTACCCGTTCAATGCCTCGATGGCGCGCGTGGTCGAGGCCGAGATCGCGCTGGCCGAAGGGCGGGCCCCCGATGCCATTGCGCGCCTGGCGGGCGATCCCGGGCAGGGTGGCGACATCTACTTCAGCAAGGCGGTGCTGATGCGCGCGCTGGTCGCCGCCGGCGACCGCAAGCAGGCATCGCGCGTGGCCAGCTGGCTTGCGGAAAACCGGGCCGTCGCATTCGGCGAGCCCACCTACACCCGCGGCTGGCAGCTGGCCAACGTGGCTGAAAGCAACCTCGCCCTGCGCGCCATGGCGCGCCTGGCGGAGCCGGGGTCCGCGGAGGCCGCTGAAGCCAGCGAGGCCTTCGCCAATGCCTGGCCCGGGGCGGGGGATAGCGCCGAGGTCGCGCGGCGGGACGCCGCGCTCTGACGCTCCCCTCTCGTGCGCCCGGGCTTCGGCTTATTCGGGCAGGTGGAAGTTGATCGGCTCGAACGGGACCCGGGAAGCGAGCAAACGCTGGCGGATGACGGCGCGCGATTTCTGGAACGCTTCCTTCCGCGCCAGGCGGGTGATCGGCGCTTCCGGCAGACCGTCGGTGGCCGGGTCGTCCGTGTTCAGCGAGACGGTCGCGGCCTTCGGGTTGGCCATGAAGGACGTGCGGAAGGCGTCGTCGCCGCCGAGCTTGTCCAGCAGCGCGTCGACGGTGCGCTCGGAGAGTTGTTTGGACACGCGTGATTCCCCTGGGTGGGCACCAATGGGTGCCGGCAGAGTCTAGCGGCTGTCGCGCGGGCTTGTCAGGGGATGGGCGCAGCGGTCAGGCTCGCCGGGCCGGAACACAAGGACCCGACATGCAGCTCAGGCGATGCGCCCACCTGGTGGTGGCGCTGGACGACGAACCACGCTTCGACTTCAACGACCTGCTGGCGGGCGGCGACGGCCTGGCCCGGCAAGCGCGCTGGCTGGCCCAGGCACCGCACCTGCCCGAGGCGGTGCCGGTGACGCTGGCGCAACTGGCGGTACTCGAGGCGGTCGGCGCCGAGGCGTGGGCGCCCCGCGCCGAACTGGAGGAGCGCTTTGGTGCGCCGGTCATCGCGGACCTGCTCGATGGCGGTTTGCTGTTGTCCTCGGCCGATGCCGTGTCGCCCGTCGCCGCTGCCGACCAGTCCGCGCGCGAACTGGCCTGGTGGCCGCCTGCGCTGCTGGCGCAGGCGCAGGGCGCCTGGCGCGGCGTGGACATCGAGGCGCGTGAAGCGCAGGGCCTGCGCCCCAGTGCCCGCGAGCTGGTCGAGAGTTTCGGCGCCGCGCCGACTCCGGCGCCGCGAAAGCGGACCGCCGCCGAGCGGGTCGCGCTCGCGCCGGCGCGCCAGGCGGCGTTCGACGAGCTGCTGCAGGCGCGCCGCACCTGCCGCAACTTCGACCCCGCCGCCACGCTCGACGCCCAGCGCTTCGCGACCATGATGCGCCGGACCTGGGGTGCGCTGGGCACGCACGAGCTCGCGCCCGGCGCGGTGGTGGTCAAGAAGACCAGCCCGGCCGGCGGCGGCATGCACGCGGTCGAGGCCTATGCCCTGGTGCAGCGGGTCGAAGGCCTGTCGCCCGGGCTCTACCACTACCTGCCGATGGAACACGCGCTCGAGCCGCTGCAGGCCATGGCGGCCGAAGAGGCTGCCGGCTGGGCGCATCGTTTCGTCGCCGGCCAGGCCTGGTTCCGTGATGCGCCGGTGCTGGTGGTGATGGTGGCGCGCTTCGACCGGTTGTTCTGGAAGTACCGCCGCCACGCCAAGGCCTGGCGCGTGGTGCACCTGGACGTGGGCCACCTCTCGCAGACGATGTACCTGTCGGCCACCGAGCTGGGCCTGGGCGCCTTCGTCACCGCGGCCATCAACGACGGCGAGATCGGCGAGCTGCTGGGCCTGCCGCCGCTTCGCGAGGGCGTGATCGCCCTGGTCGGCTTCGGGCCGCGTGCGGCGACGATGACGCATCGCGAACTGGTCGACCTCGACCCGGTGCCGGCCGGCGCGCGCCAGCCGCCGGGCGCGCCCTAGCCGCCCTTCCGCGGCAGCCCGTCGTCGGCGGTGGGCAGCCAGGGCGCGTGGGTGTCGTAGAAGACGTGCAGCTGCGGCTCGCGGTCGAGCGGCGTGTCGAAGTTGGCGCGCACGATGTGCAGTTCGCCCGGCCAGCGCGCGGAACGGAAGAACAGGGTGCTGCCGCAGCGGCTGCAGAAGCCGCGCTCCGCGCCGGGCGTCGATTCGTACCAGTGCAGCCGGCCCAGCGGGTCTTGCACGTCGACCTGGCCGGCCTCGAAGCCGACCCAGGTGACCACGCCGGCGCCGTGCGCGCGCTGGCATAGGCTGCAGTGGCAGTGCGCCATCCACTTCGAGGGCAGGCGCGCGTCGAAACGCAGGTCGCCGCAAAGGCATTGGCCGCTGGCGTGGGTCATGGCGGGCACCTCCTGGCGCCATGCTAGCCCGGCCCGGGCGCGCCGCGGTCGAGAAGGCGGTAGCCGATGGCTTCGGCCACGTGCGGCATGGCGATGGCGTCGGCGCCTTCAAGGTCGGCGAGGGTGCGGGCCACGCGCTGGATGCGGTGCAGGGCCCGGGCCGAGAGCTGCAGCTGGTCGATGGCGCGCTCGAGCAGGCGGCGGTCGGCGGGGGCGAGCGCGCAGTCGCGCTCGGTCGTCGCCTGGTCGAGCTGGGCGTTCGGCATGCCGGCACGCCGGATCTGGCGTTCGCGCGCGGCCAGCACGCGGGCGCGCACGGTGGCGGTGGATTCGCCGGGCGGGCCGTCGGGGCGCAGCTCGGACGGCGGCAGCCGCGGCACGGCCAGCTGCAGGTCGATGCGGTCGAGCAGCGGACCCGAGAGTTTGCCGCGGTAGCGTGCGACCGCTTCGGCGCTGCAGCCGCAGCGCCCGCTCGGGTCGCCGGCCCAGCCGCAGGGGCAGGGGTTCATGGCGGCGACCAGCTGGAAGCGGGCCGGGAACTCGCTTTGCCGCGCGGCGCGGGAAATCACCACGCGGCCCGACTCCAGCGGCTGGCGCAGGGTGTCGAGCGCGTACCGCGACCATTCCGCCAGTTCATCCAGGAACAGCACGCCGTGGTGGGCCAGCGAAATCTCGCCGGGCCGCGGGTTGCCGCCGCCGCCCACCAGGGCCACCGCGCTGGCCAGGTGGTGGGGGCTGCGGAAAGGCCGCTGGCGCCAGCGCGCCAGGTCCAGGCCCTGGCCGCTGACCGAGTGGATGGCGGCGGTTTCCAGCGCCTCGGCCTCGCTCGGGTCGGGCAGCAGCCCGGGCAGGCGCGAGGCCAGCAGGGTCTTGCCGCAGCCGGGCGGCCCGATGAAGAGCAGGGCGTGGGCACCGGCGGCGGCCACCTCCAGCGCGCGCCGGGCGGCGGCCTGGCCGCGGACGTCGGCAAGGTCCGGATACCGCACCGGCGACGCAGCGACGTCGGCCGTGGCGGGTGGCAGCAAGGCTTCGCCGCGCAGGTGCGCGCAGACCTCGAGCAGGGTGCGTGCCGCGAACGCCCGGCCTCCCGCGGCCAGCGCGGCTTCGGCGGCGTTGGCGGCCGGCACCACCAGCGGCCGGCCCTCGCGCGCCGCCGCCAGCGCCGCCGGCAGCACGCCGTCGACCGGCTTGAGTTCGCCGGTGAGCGCCAGCTCGCCCAGTACCTCCACCTCGCCCAGAGCCGCCACCGGCAGCTGGCCGCTGGCCGCCAGCAGGCCGAGCGCGATGGCCAGGTCGTAGCGGCCGCCCTCCTTGGGCAGGTCGGCCGGCGCCAGGTTGACGGTGATGCGCCGCTGCGGGAACTCGAACTGCCCGTTGCAGATGGCCGAGCGCACCCGTTCGCGACTTTCCCGCACCGCCGTGGCCGGCAGGCCGACCAGGGTGAAGTTCGGCAGGCCGCCGCCGAGGTGCACCTCGACCCGGACGGCGGGCGCGTGCACGCCGACCCGGGCGCGGCTGTGCGCCAGCGCCAGGTTCATGGGCTTGGGAAAACGCGGCGCTTAGTGGGCGCTGGTGTCGGGACTGCCGCCGCGGGCCTCGAGCTCGGCCAGGCGCTTTTCCAGCGCCTCGAGCTTCTCGCGGGTGCGCAGCAGCACTGCGCGCTGCACGTCGAACTCCTCACGGGTGACCAGCTCGAGCCGGTTCAGCCCGGCCTGCAGGGTGGCCTTGAAGTTCTGCTCGAGGTCGGCGCGGGCTTCCTTCAGCCCCGGGGGCACCAGCTCGGTGAGCTTGCGGGCGAGTTCATCCACTTTGGCGAGGTCGATCATGGCGGCGTCCCGGGGGAAAGTTGGGCCAGTGTCGCCGGTCGCAGCGCGGCGGTCTGTCGGCGGATGCCGGCACGGGCGTAGGCATTATCCCGCATCCGCCCTGCGAACGCTCCCCGCGAGGCGGAGCGGCCGGTTATGCTTCCGGCAGACCCCCCGGAGACCGGTCCATGAAAATGGTGATGGCCATCATCAAGCCCTTCAAGCTCGACGACGTGCGCGAGGCGCTCAGCGAGGTCGGCGTGTCCGGCGTCACGGTGACGGAAGTGAAGGGCTTTGGCCGCCAGAAGGGCCACACCGAGCTCTATCGCGGCGCCGAGTACGTGGTCGACTTCCTGCCCAAGATAAAGCTCGAGGTCGCCGTCAGCGACGACCAGTCCGACCGGGTGGTGGAGGCGATCCAGTCGGCCGCCAACACCGGCAAGGTCGGCGACGGCAAGATCTTCGTCTACGACCTCGACAAGGTCCTGCGCATCCGCACCGGTGAACTGGATGGCGATGCTTTGTGAGGTTTTTTGCCGCGGATGACGCGGATATACGCTGATAAGGCAAAAGCAGAACAAAAATGGGCCCGCGAATCCTTGGGGAATCGCGGGCCCATTCAATTTTGCTCTTGCTGTATCCGCGCATATCCGCGTCATCCGCGTCATCCGCGGCAAACCCCATCCTTCACTCGCCGAGGGCGCTGGACATGATGGGGGGCATGGAGAGGGCGGCGTGGTGGGTGGCGGCGGTGTAGTACTGGGTGTCGAAGGGCTTCGCGGCGGCATCGGCCTTGCGGAAGTTCGTGAGGTCGCGCGCTTCCTTCGAGGCGATGGTGCAGCTCCACCAGCCGGTCGGGTAGCAGGGCTGCGGGAAGGGCAGGGTGCGGAAGGACTTGAAGCCGGCGTCGGCCATGGCCTGGCGCATGTCCAGGATCAGGTTCATCAGCGCCAGCGGGCTTTCGCTCTGCTGCACCAGCAGGCCGCCCGGGCGCAGGGCCTTGAGGCAGTTCTCGTAGAAGGCGCGGTTGAACAGGCCCTCGGCCGGGCCGACCGGATCGGTCGAGTCGACGATGATCACGTCGATCGACTCCGGCGCGGCGTTGGCCATGTAGGCGATGCCGTCGTCGAACATCACCGTCGCGCGCGGGTCGTTGTTGGACTCGCACAGCTCCGGGAAGTACTTCTCGGCCATGCGCGTCACCTGCTCGTCGATGTCGCACTGCACGGCGGTGCGCACGCCCGGGTGGCGAAGCACTTCGCGCAGGGTGCCGCAGTCGCCGCCGCCGATGATCACCACGTCCTTCGGGTCGGCGTGGGTGAACAGCGGCGCGTGCGACATCATCTCGTGGTAGAAGAAATTGTCGCGCGTGGTCACCATCATCGCGCCGTCGATGAGCATGACGTTGCCCCAGTCGGTGCTCTCGTACATCTCGATCTTCTGGAACGGCGACTGCACCTCGTCGAGCTTGCGCCTGATGCGCAGGCCGAAGGCCGAGCCGGTGTGCTCGAAGTTTTCATGAAGCCAGGTCGTGGTCATCGCCGGGTCCCGGGGTGGTGGAAAGAGGGGGCGCATTGTAGCGCCCGCGCATGAACCCCCGCGCCCCCGGGGGGTACAATGCGCGCCCAACCCGCCCCGGAACCCCGCCCATGCCCGCCTGGTCCCTCGACCGCGCCCGCCACACCTACTCCATTCCTTACTGGAGCGAGGGCTACTACGACGTGGACGAAGCCGGCCAGATGGTCGTGCGCCCGCGTGGCGCCGGCGGCCCGGCGCTGGCATTGCCCGAGGTCGTGGCCCGAGCCACCGGCGCCGGCCTGAAGCTGCCGCTGCTGCTGCGCTTCTCCGACATCCTCGGCGACCGCCTGGGCAAGCTGCAGGCCGCCTTCGGTCGCGCCATGGCCGAGCTGGACTACCAGGGCGGCTACACCGCCGTGTACCCGATCAAGGTGAACCAGCACCGCGGCGTCGCCGGCGAGCTGGCCAGGGCCGGCGGCGAGGGTTTCGGCCTCGAGGCCGGTTCCAAGCCCGAGCTGATGGCCGTGCTCGGCCTGGCGCGTCCCGGCAGCCTGGTGATCTGCAACGGCTACAAGGACCGCGAGTTCATCCGCCTGGCGCTGATCGGCCGCAAGCTCGGCCTGCATACCTTCATCGTCATCGAGAAGCCCAGCGAGCTGGCGATGGTGATCGAGGAGTCGAAGTCGCTCGGCGTGCAGCCCGGCCTCGGCGTGCGCCTGCGCCTGGCTTCGCTGGGCGCCGGCAAGTGGCAGAACAGCGGCGGCGACAAGGCCAAGTTCGGCCTCTCGCCGCGCCAGGTACTCGACCTGGTCGAGCGCCTGAAGGCCGCCGGCATGCTCGACGCGCTGCAGCTGCTGCACTTCCACATGGGCAGCCAGATCTCCAACGTGCGCGACATCGCCAACGGCATGCGCGAGGCGGTGCGTTACTTCGTCGAACTCACCCGCCTGGGCTGCGACATCCGCTTCATGGATTCCGGCGGCGGCCTGGGCGTGGACTACGAAGGCACGCGCTCGCGTGGCTTCTGCTCGATCAACTACGGGCTCGACCAGTACGCGCACACCCTGGTGCAGCCGCTGGCCGAGGCCTGCGCCGAACACGGCATCGCGCCGCCGCGCATGGTCACCGAGGCCGGCCGCGCCATGACCGCGCACCATGCGGTGATGGTGGTGAACGTCTCCGAGGTCGAGCGCGCGCCCGAAGGCGCGGTGCCGCGCGAGGACGCCGACGAGCCGGCCGTGCTGCGGCACCTGCGCGAAACCCACGCCGCGCTCGGCCAGCGTCCGGCGCTGGAGCTGTACCACGAGGCCCAGCACCACCTGGCCGAGGGCCAGGCGCTGTTCGCGCTGGGCCAGGTCGGCCTGCGCCACCGGGCGCGCATGGACGACCTGTTCTACGCCATCGCCCGCGACGTGCGCGGCCGCCTCACCGCGGCTGAGCGCAGCCACCGCGACGTGCTCGACGAGCTCGACGAGCGCCTGGTGGACAAGTACTTCGTCAACTTCTCGGTGTTCGAGTCGATCCCCGACGTCTGGGCCATCGACCAGGTGTTCCCGATCGTGCCGATCGCGCGCCTGGACGAGCAGCCCGACCGCCGCGGCGTGATCGCCGACCTGACCTGCGACTCCGACGGCCGCATCGACACCTACGTCGAATCCGAGGCGCTCGACAGTTCGCTGCCGCTGCACTCGCCGCGCGAGGGCGAGAGCTACCGGCTGGGCATCTTCATGGTGGGCGCCTACCAGGAGACCCTGGGCGACATCCACAACCTGTTCGGCGACACCGACACCGCCAACGTGGTGCTGTCGGACAATGGCGCCTGCACCGTCACCCGCCAGCGCAAGGGCGACACGACCGACGTGATGCTCGATTACGTCGGCTACGACCTCAATGAACTGCGCTCGGCCTACAAGGCCAGGGTCGACGCCGCCGGCCTCGAGCCGGAGGAGGCCGCCCGCCTGCTGGTGGACCTCGAGACGGGCCTCACCGGCTACACCTACCTGCACGAAGAACACGCCTCGGGAGAACAGGCATGAAGACCGGCTTCATCGGGCTCGGCGCCATGGGCGCGCCGATGGCCGGCCACCTGGCCGCGCGCGGCCTGCTGGCCGTGGTCGACAACCGCACCCGCAGCAAGGCCGATGCACTCGCGGCGCAGCTGGGCGTGCAGGCCGCCGCCTCGCACGCCGATTTCGCCGTCTGCGACGTGGTGGCGCTGTGCGTGTCCATGGATGCCGACGTGCTGCAGCAGGTCGAAGCCCTGGCCGCCGTGCTGGCGCCGGGTGCCGTGGTGGTCGACCACTCCACGGTCTCGGCCGACACGGCCCGCAAGGCGCAGGCGCTGCTGGCCGCGCGCGGCATCGGCTTCATCGACGCGCCGGTTTCGGGCGGCGTCGAGGGCGCCCGCAACGGCAAGCTCTCGGTGATGGCCGGCGGCGACGCCGCCACGCTGGAGAAGGCGCGCCCCGTGCTCGAGGCCTACGCCGCCCGCATCACCCACATGGGCGGCACCGGCGCCGGCCAGGCCACCAAGGCCGTGAACCAGGTGCTGGTGGCCGGCATCAACGAGGCGGTGTGCGAAGGCCTGGCGCTGGGCGAGAAACTCGGCCTCGACCCGGACAAGCTGCTGCCGACGCTGATGGCCGGCGCGGCCGGCAACTGGTTCCTCGACAAGCGCGGCGCGACCATGCTGGCCAACCAGTTCACGCCCGGCTTCAAGTGCGGGCACCTGCTCAAGGACCTTCGCATCGTCCAGGGCATGGCCCGCGACGCCGGCATCCGCGCCACCGTCATCGAACAGGCCCTGGCCGACTACGCCGAGCTGGTACAGCGCGGCGAGGCGGACGCCGATACCTCGGCGCTGATCCTGCTAAAGCGAGGCTGAGCGCGCGAAGGCCTTACTCGGCCCGGATCGCCATGGCTTCGATGCCATGGCTGCCCAGCGTGCGCTTGGCCGCGGCCAGCGCGCCGGCGTTCGGGTAGGGCCCGAGCCGCACGCGGTAGATGGTGCCGGTGTCGGTCTGCGCGGACTCGACGCGGGCGATCTCGCCGGCGAGGGCGATGCGCGCCTTGAGCGCCTCGGCGTCGGCGGCCGAACGGAAGGCACCGGCCTGGATCAGGTAGCGCACGGTGTCGGCGTTGGCCGGCGGTGCGGCGTCGGCGGGCGCGGCGGCCTCGCGCTGGGCCTGGGCGTTGAGCTCGGCGTCGGGGATGACCACCTCGCGCTCGCGCAGCACGTCGTAGAAGTCGTACTTGGGCTTGCGCGGTTCAGGGGCGTCCTGGGCCACCGGCTCGTCGGCCGCCACGGGCGCGCGCGCCTCGGGGTCGGGCTTGGGCAGCAGCTGCTTGACGTCGCCGCCGTTGCGCACGAGCAGCACGGCCGCGATCAGCACGCCGCCGGCCAGGCCGCCAAGCAGCCAGATCCAGCCGGGCACGCCACGGCCGCCGTTGCGCTTGGCCTGGTTCTTGGAGCGGCGGGCCATTACATCTTCTCCGGGGCCGACACGCCCAGCAGCGCCAGGCCGTTGGCGAGCACCTGCTGGGTGGCCTTGGCCAGGCCCAGGCGGGCGTTGCGCAGTTCTTCATCGGCCACCAGGATCGGCTGGGCGTTGTAGAACGCGTGGAAGGCCGCGGCCAGTTCGCGCAGGTAGTTGGCCACCACCTGCGGCGCGCGGCCGGCGGCGGCGGCTTCCACCACTTCGGGGAAACGCATCAGCTCGTCGAGCAGCACGTCCTCGTGTGGTTCGGCCAGGCGCTGGCGCGCGGCCTCGGCGGCGCCGCGGTTGTAGCTCATCTGCTTCTCGGCCAGCTGCCGGAACAGCGAGCACACGCGCGCGTGGGCGTACTGGATGTAATAGACCGGGTTCTCGTTGCTGCGGCTCTTGGCCAGGTCCAGGTCGAAGTCCAGGTGCTGGTCGTTGCCGCGCATCACGTAGAAGAAGCGCGCCGCGTCGGTGCCCACTTCCTCGCGCAGCTCGCGCAGGGTGACGAAGCTTCCGGCGCGGGTGCTCATCTGCACGCGCTCGCCGCCGCGGAAGAGGATGGCGAACTGCACCAGCTCGATCTCGATCTTCGACGGGTCCAGGCCCAGGCCCTGCGCGGCGGCCTTCAGGCGCGCGATGTAGCCGTGGTGGTCGGCGCCGAAGATGTAGATGGCGCGTTCGAAGCCGCGCTCGAACTTGCTCAGCAGGTAGCCCAGGTCCGAGGCGAAGTAGGTGGTGACGCCGTTCTCGCGGCGCACCACGCGGTCCTTGTCGTCGCCGAAGTCGGTGGCGCGGAACCACAGGGCGCCTTCCTTCTCGAACAGGTGGCCCTTGTCGCCGAGCACCTTGATGGCGCGATCGACGTAACCCTCGGTCATCAGCGAGCGTTCGGAGAAGAAGTTGTCGTGCACCACGCCGAAGCCGGCGAGGTCGTCGCGGATGTCGCCCAGGCACCAGGACAGGCCGGCCTCGAACACCTGCCGGTAGCCCGCGTCGCCCAGCAGCTGCCTGGCGCGGGCGATCAGCGCGTCGACGTGGGTTTCCTTGTCGCCGCCCTGGCCCTCGTCGGGCGGCAGGCCGTCGGTGATCTCGATGGCGCTGTGGCGCAGGGCGTCGCCGGCCTTGGCGCGCAGGCCGCGGGCGATGTCGACCACGTACTCGCCCTTGTAGCCGTTGTCCGGGAAGCGCACGTTGACGCCGCCCAGCTCGTGGTAACGCAGCCACACCGACACGGCCAGGATGTCCATCTGCCGGCCGGCATCGTTGACGTAGTACTCGCGCTGGACCGTGTGGCCGGCCGCGTCGAGCAGGTTGGCCACCGAGGCGCCATAGGCGGCGCCGCGGCCGTGGCCCACGTGCAGCGGGCCGTTGGGGTTGGCCGAGACGAACTCCACCGTCACCGATTCGGCGCTGCCGGCCGGGGCGCGGCCATAGTCCTTGCCCAGTTCGAACACGCGGCGGATGGTGCCCAGGCGGCAGCTGCGGGCCAGGGTGAAGTTGATGAAGCCGGGGCCGGCGATGGCCACCTTCTCGACGTGCTGCGAGGCCGGCAGCGTCTCGACCAGCAGTTCGGCCAGCTCGCGCGGCTTCATGCCGGCCGGCTTGGCCAGCAGCATCGCCACGTTGCTGGCGTAGTCGCCGTGCTCGCGGGACTTGGTGCGCTCGACCACGAAGCCGGGCGTCGGCAGGTCCTGGGGCAGGCGGCCATGCCGCCTGAGGTCCAGCAGGGCCTGGTCCACGAGTTCGCGCAGGTGGTCTTTCACGGATGTTCTTTCCACTGGGGTGAACTGGGCATTGTATCGCGGCCCGGGGCGGGCGCTGTCACCGGCCTGTCACCCCGGCCGCGCAGAATGCCGGGGCACGCAGGACATCGTGCTCTCTCATCCCCACTTTCGGGCTGGCGGCCACGCCGGGTTCCGGGGCAAGGGCCGGCCGCAACGCCGGCCCCTTTTTTTCCCGGGCTCAGCCGGACTCGGCCGCGCACAGGGCCTCGAAGGCGTCGAGCACGGCCTGGCCGCTGGCCGGCGGCTCGTGTTCGAAGCGCTGCAGCAGGGCGGCGCTGACCCGGCGCACGCCGGCGGCGTTGGCGGCCTTGCCGGGGCCGTAGACCCGCTCGCCCTCGCGCGAGCTGAAGCGGTGCAGGTCGAAGAAGTAGAGCATTTGGCCGCGGCTGAGGAAGCCCAGGCAGGTCGGGCCGCTGCCGGCCCGGTCCAGGGCTCGGCCGGCCCGGCGCTCGCGCTCCCGGCAAAGGCGCAGGGCGCTCTCGGCCAGGTGGGCGAAACCCTCGCCGACGTTGGCGGTGTCGAGGTCGGCGGCCAGGCGGCCCAGGCGCTCGCCCCGGCGCGCCTGCAGGTCCGCGGTCCAGTCCGGGCGCTCGGCGTCGAGCCAGAGCGCGAGCCCGCGGGCCAGCGAACCGCCGGCGGCGGTGGCCAGGTCCTCGGCGTCGGAATGGGGCAGGGGCCGGGCGTCGAAGGTGCTGCCGGCGATCATCAGTTCGAGGGCGACGTACTGGGCCCGGTCGGCGTCGCGGCGAAAGCCGCTGGCGTCGAGGATGCGGAAGGTCTCGGCGATGCTGGCCGCCTCGTTGCCGCCCACCGGCCCGGGCACGTCGAAGGCCTCGCGCTGGCGCAGGTCGTGGCAGGCCGAAAACACCAGCAGCGCCAGCCAGTCCGCCGGCGGCAGCGAGCTCTCGCCCAGTTCGTCCATCACCCGGCCCAGGCGGCGCTCGGCCAGCTCCATCACGTGGACTTCATTGTGGTAGTCGTGCGGGTCGTCGCCAAACCCGCCGTGACGGCGGCCCATGCGCGCCAGCCCCAGCAGCGCGGCATCCACGTGGCGGGCGATGTCGGCCGCTTCCAGGCCCTGCCCGGCCCGTCGGGCGACCGCCCCGAGGCGGTCGGCCAGGTCCGGCGCGCGCGTGGCCAGCAGCGTGCGCGCGCTGGCCGGGTCCGGCAGGGCGGCTTCGACCGCATCGGCGGCATACAGGTTGGAATAGCCGAGGATCACGCACTCTCCCGGTGCCGGCGCCAAAGCCTTTCCCGAGTATACGTAGGCCGGTGGCCGCGGGCGCCACGGCTACAGGGCCCCCAGCCGGGCCATGGAACAGGCCGGGCCCTCGCCGACGATGAAGTGGTCGAGCAGGCGCACCTCCACCAGGGACAGGGCCTGGCGCAGGCGGGCGGTGACCGCGCGGTCGGCGGCGCTGGGCTCCGTGCAGCCGCTGGGGTGGTTGTGGCCCAGGATGACCGCCGCGGCGTGGTGGGCCAGGCAGCGCTGCACGACTTCGCGCGGATGTACCTCGGCGCCGTCGAGCGTGCCGCGGAACAGTTCCTCGAAGGCGATGACGCGATGCCGGGTGTCGAGGAAGAGGCAGGCGAAGACTTCGTAGGGCAGGGCGCGCAGGCGGCGGGTGAGGTAGTCGCCGGCCAGGGCCGGGTCGGTGAGCGCCTCGCCGCGGGCCAGGCCCTGGGCCAGATGCCGGTGGCCCAGTTCCAGCGCCGCCACCAGCCGGCCGGCGCGGGCCGGCCCCAGCCCGGGCAGGCCGGCCAGGGCCGGTGCCGGCCGGTCGAGCAGGCCCCGCACGCCGCCGGCTTCGGCCAGCAGGCGGCTGGCCAGCGCCACCGCGCTGGCGCCGCGCTGGCCGGTGCCCAGCAGCAGGGCCAGCACCTCGGCGTCGGACAGGGCCGAGGCACCGCGTGCCAGCAGTTTCTCGCGGGGGCGTTCGGGGTCGTTGCCGTCGTGCAGTCGCATGCCGACAGACTGCCGCGACGGGCAGCCGGGCGGCGTCGGGGCGCCGCGGTCCATCGGGTAAGCTAGGCGCGTTCGTATTCGTCAGGGAAACCCGGTGGCCAACCTGCAAGGGCAACGCATCCTGCTGGGCGTCAGCGGCGGCATCGCCGCCTACAAGGCGGCCGAGCTGGTGCGGCGGCTGCGCGAGGCCGGCGCCGAAGTGCGCGTGGTGATGACCGCCGCGGCCCTGCATTTCGTCGGCGCCACCACGTTCCAGGCGCTCTCGGGCAACCCGGTGCGCAGCTCGCTCTGGGACGAGGCCGCCGAGGCGGCGATGGGCCACATCGAGCTGGCCCGCTGGGCCACGCGGGTGCTGGTGGCGCCGGCCACCGCCAATTCGATCCGGCGCCTGGCCCAGGGCCACGCCAACGACCTGCTGTCCACCCTGTGCCTGGCCACCGAGGCGCCGCTGCTGGTGGCGCCGGCGATGAACCGGGTGATGTGGGCGCACCCGGCCACCCAGGCCAACGTGGCCACGCTGCGCGCGCGCGGCGTCGCCTTCGTCGGGCCCGCCAGCGGCGACCAGGCCTGCGGCGAGGCGGGCGCGGGGCGCCTGGCCGAGACGGCCGACATCCTGTCCGCGCTCGAGGCCACGCTGGCGCCGCCGCGCCTGGCCGGGCGCCGGGTGCTGGTGAGCGCCGGCCCCACCTTCGAGGACATCGACCCGGTGCGCTTCATCGGCAACCGCAGCTCCGGGAAGATGGGCTTCGCCGTGGCCGCCGCCGCGCGCCGGCTCGGTGCCGAGGTCACGCTTGTGGCCGGCCCGGTGGCGCTCGACACCCCCGCCGGCGTGCGCCGGGTGGACGTGCGCCGCGCCGCGCAGATGCGCGAGGCGGTGCTGGCGGCGCTGCCGGACCACGACGTCTACATCGGCGCGGCCGCGGTGGCCGACTACGCCCCGGCCGAAACCCTGCCGCAGAAACTCAAGAAGGCCGGCGAGAGCCTGCAGATCACCCTGGTGCGCACCGCCGACATCCTGGCCGACGTGGCCGCGCACGCCGCGCGCCCGCGCCTGGTGGTCGGCTTCGCCGCGGAAACCCAGGACCTCGAGGCCTATGCCCGCGACAAGCTGCACCGCAAGGGCCTGGACCTGATCGCCGCCAACGACGTGTCGCGCGCCGGCCACGGCTTCGAGGGCGACGACAACGCCCTGTCGGTGTTCTGGCGCGAGGGCCGCCGCGACATCGCCCACGGCCCCAAGACGGCCGTGGCGCGCGAACTGATGGACCTGGTTGCAGACCGGCTGGAGGCCGAAGCATGACCGTCGAAATCGAACTCAGGCAGCTCGACCCGCGGCTGGGCGGCGAATTCCCGCTGCCCGGCTATGCCACGGCGCAGTCGGCCGGCATGGACCTGCGCGCCATGCCCGACCAGCCGATCGAACTGGCGCCGGGCGAGGCGCAGCTGGTGCCCACCGGCATCGCCATCCACATCGGCGACCCGGGACTGTGCGCGGTGATCCTGCCGCGCTCGGGGCTGGGCCACAAACAGGGCCTGGTGCTGGGCAACCTGGTGGGCCTGATCGACGCCGACTACCAGGGACCGCTGATGGTCAGCCTCTGGAATCGCGGGCGCAACTCGCTCACCATCACGCCGGGGGATCGCGTCGCCCAGCTGGTGTTCCTGCCCGTGGCCCGGGCGGTGTTCCGGCAGGTGGAGCAATTCGAATCCAGTGCGCGCGGCGAAGGTGGCTTCGGCCACACCGGCGTGCGCTGAACGGGGCGGCCAGGTCGCGCCGTGACAGGGGGTAGCATGAAATCGTTGGGCAAGAATCAGCTGCAATCGATCAAACCGACCTGGCTTCTGGCCGGCCTGGCCGTGCTCGCGGCGCTGTGGTTCGCCTGGAATGGCTGGCAGGAGCTGTCCTCGGCCCACGTGCAGTCGCGGGTGGACGCGGCGCGCGCCGCCAGCGGCGCCGAGGTGGTCAACCGCCTGCAGGCGGCGGTCGCCGAACTCGAAGGGCGTCGCGGCCGCCTGGCCCTGGCCACGGCGCTGCAGCGCGAGGACCTGTCCTCGGCCGAGAACATCATCAAGGGCGGCTGGGACGGCGTGGAAGCTGTCGAATGGCACGACCCGGGCCTGGCCACGGCTTATGAAGACCCCAGGGCCTTCGGCTACGGCAAGCTGGGCGTGCTCGAGCTGTCGATCCAGGACAACGCCAGCCGCGCCGCGGTGGTGATGGACGGCGGCGCGGCCAGGCTGGCCGTGGCGGCGCCGGTACTGTCCGACGGCCGGGTGCTGTCGGTGGTGTACGTGCGCCTGCCGCTCGAGCAGCTCACCGGCCCGCTGTCCTCGGCGGACCTGTCGTCCAACGGTTACCTGGCGCTGCGCCAGGGTCGCCACAACGTGTTCGAACGCGGCGACACCTCGCTGGCCGGCACGGCCGAGTTCGGCGCGGTGCCGGTGCCGGGCACCCGCATGCGCGTGGTCTCGGCCGCTCCCGCCGGCAACGGCGGCAGCATGCTCACCAGCTTCCTGCTCGCCGGCCTCTGCCTGGCCGTCGGTGCCGGCGCGCTGCTGCAGCCGCACCTCAAGTTCGCGCGCCGCAAGGCCGGCGACGAAGACGAGGCCCCCGCGGTGGCCGATGGTCCGACCCTGGCCGAACTGCAGGCCAGCGGCCAGCTCAAGGCGCCGCCGCCGGAGGAAGAAGGCAAGCCGGCGATGCAAAAGCCGCCCATGCCGCCGGTGCCGGGCATGCCGGAGGTGCCGCGCGCGGTGCTCGACCGCAGCATCTTCCGCGCGTACGACATCCGCGGCGTGGTCGGCAAGACGCTCGACGAGGAAACCGCGCGCCTGATCGGCCAGGCCATCGGCAGCGTGATGCACGAGCAGGACGCGCGCAGCATCGTGGTCGGCCGCGACGGCCGGCTGTCGTCGCCGCGCATGGCCGCGGCCCTGATCGACGGCCTGCGCCGCGCCGGCCGCGAAGTCATCGACATCGGCGAGGCGCCGACGCCGGTGACCTACTTCGCCGCGTACCACCTGCGGGCCGGCTCCTGCGTCTCGGTCACCGGCAGCCACAACCCGCCGGACTACAACGGCTTCAAGATCGTCATCGAGGGCGAGACCCTGGCCGGCGACGCGATCCAGAACCTCTACGAGCGCATCGCCGAGAACCAGCTGCACACGGCCTCCGAGCCGGGCCTGGCCAGCAAGCGCGACATCGCCGCGGACTACATCAACCGCATCGCCGGCGACATCCAGATCGAGCGCAAGATCAAGGTGGTGGTCGATTGCGGCAGCGGCATCGCCGGCGCGATCGCGCCGCAGCTGCTCGAGGCGATCGGCGCCGAGGTCGAGCCGCTGTTCTGCGAGGTGGACGGCAACTTCCCGCACCACCACCCGGACCCGAGCGACCCGGCCAACCTGCAGGACCTGGTGAACGTGGTCCAGCGCGTGGACGCCGACCTGGGCCTGGCCTTCGACGGCGACGGCGACCGCCTGGGCGTGGTGACCAGGTCGGGCGAGATGATCTACCCCGACCGCCTGCTGATGCTGTTCGCGGCCGACGTGCTCGAGCGCAACCCGGGCGCCTGCGTCATCTACGACGTCAAGTGCACCGGCCACCTGGCCATGCACATCCTGCGCCACGGCGGCAGCCCGCTGATGTGGAAGACCGGCCACTCGCTGATCAAGTCGAAGATGCGCGAGACCGAAGCCGAGCTGGCCGGCGAGATGAGCGGCCACTTCTTCTTCCGCGAGCGCTGGTATGGCTTCGACGACGGCCTGTATGCGGCCGCGCGCCTGCTCGAGATCCTCTCGAGCCGCGGCGAGACGCCGCAGGAAGTGTTCGACACCCTGCCCAAGGGCGTGTCCACGCCGGAGCTGAAGATCCACGTCGAGGAAGGCCGCCAGTACACCTTCATCGAGGAGTTCCTGGCGCGGGCGAAGTTCGAGGGGGCGCGCATCGCCACCATCGACGGCCTGCGCGCCGACTGGCCGGATGGCTGGGGCCTGGTGCGGGCGTCGAACACGACGCCGGTGCTGGTGCTGCGCTTCGACGCCAAGGACGAGGACGCCCTGCGTCGCATCAAGGAAGCCTTCCGCGAGCAGCTGCTGGCCGTGGACGGCTCGCTGCACCTGCCGTTCTGAGGGCGGTGCTCAGCCGGCCGGGGACGTCCCGGCCGGTTCTTCGGCGGCCGCCGGCGCGTCGGGGGCCGCGGGCCCGGTGCCGCGCAATTCGTGGAAGCGCTTGACCAGGTACTCGAGCTCCTCGTCGAGCTTCATCAGCTCGGCCTGCTTGAGCACCAGCATGTTCTGTTGCTTGGCCATCTCATGGTGCAGCTCGCGGATGGTGGCGGCCTGGCGGGCGTCGACGGCCCGGCCGGCCAGCTCGGCCTCCGAGGCCTCGGCCAGCAGGCTGGTGAGGCTGTTGCGCTGGCTGCCGATGCCGGCCTCGATGGCGTTGAGGTTTTCCTGCATCAGCGTGATGCGCATGCCATAGGAACGGCGCAGGTCGTCCTCGGTCTGGAACGAGGCGAGCATGGCCTCCTCGGTCTGCCGTAGCTGCTCTTCGTCGCGCTGCTGGCGGGCCTGCGCGGCGGCGAGCCGGTCGGCCTCCGCCTGCTCCTCGGGCGAGAGCGCGCGGCCCACCTCACCGGTGGTGCGCCCGGACGAGGCGCTGATCTCGGTGCGCGCGTGCTCGAGCGCCTCGGCCGGCAGGGTGTCGGAGAACTGCACCTTGCCGTCCTTGTCGACCCAGCGGTAGAGCTTCTTGGCCTTCTCCTGGGCCATCGCGCCACCGGCGGCGAACACCGCGGCGGCGACGGCGAGGCAGATCAGCTTGGTCTTCATGGGCGCACCCCGGCGGTCACGAACGGCTTCCATAAGCGGAACGATACGCCACCAGCGCGTCCTTGTGCTCGGCCAGCTCCGGCCGCTCGTCGGCGTGGGCCAGCAGGTCGTCGAGGCTGGCCACGGCGAACACCGGCAGCCCGAACTCAGCGGTGACCTCCTGGGCGGCCGAACGCTCGCCCACCTGCCCGCGCTCCTGGCGGTCGAGCGCGATCAGCACGCCACAGGGCTCGCCGCCGGCGTCGCGGATGGCGCCGATCGACTCGCGGATGGCCGTGCCGGCGGTGATCACGTCGTCGACGATCAGCACCCGGCCACGCACCGGCGCGCCGATCAGCGTGCCGCCCTCGCCGTGGGCCTTGGCCTCCTTGCGGTTGAAGGCCACCGGCACGTCGCGGCCGCGGGCGGCCAGCGCCACCGACAGGGTGGTGGCCAGCGGGATGCCCTTGTAGGCCGGGCCGAACAGCATGTCGAAGGCCAGGCCGGAGGCGTCCAGGGCGTCGGCGTAGCACTCGCCCAGCGCCTTGAGCGCGGCCCCGGAGTCGAACAGGCCGGCGTTGAAGAAATAGGGGCTGGTGCGGCCGGACTTGAGGGTGAACTGGCCGAAGCGCAGCACCCGGCGGTCCAGGGCCAGGTCGAGGAAGCGGGCCTGGTACGGGCTCATGGCGGGATCCGATGGGGAAAGCGCGATTGTGCAACAGCCCGCGCGCCCGCCGCACCCGCGCGGGTTTGGGCTAACCTTTGCCGGACCCCGCACGAGCCAGGCCCCGCCTTGAGGATCATCAGTTTCAACGCCAACGGCATCCGCTCCGCCTCCAGCAAGGGTTTCTTCGACTGGTTGCCCGGGCAGGACGCGGACATCGTCTGCATCCAGGAAACCAAGGCCCAGGAACACCAGCTCGGCGCGCCCGACCTCAGGCCGGCCGGCTACCACGCGTTCTTCCGCGACGCGACGACGAAGAAGGGCTACAGCGGCGTCGGCATCTACAGCCGGCGCGAGCCGGACGAAGTGCGCACGGCGCTGGGCTGGGCCGACTTCGACGAGGAGGGCCGCTACATCGAGGCGCGCTTCGGCAACCTCAGCGTGGTGTCGCTGTACTTCCCGTCGGGTTCGTCCGGCGACGAGCGGCAGCAGTTCAAGTTCCGCTGCATGGACTGGATCACGCCGATCTACGACCAGTGGCTGGCCAGCGGCCGCGACTACGTGATCTGCGGCGACTGGAACATCGTGCACACGCGCAAGGACATCCGTAACTGGACCTCGAACCAGAAGAACTCCGGCTGCCTGCCCGAGGAGCGCGCCTGGCTCGACCTGCTGTTCAGGGAGCGAGGCTGGGTCGACAGCTACCGCCACCTGCACCCCGAGGGCGAGGACTACACCTGGTGGAGCCAGCGCGGCGCGGCGCGCGCCAAGAACGTGGGCTGGCGCATCGACTACCAGGTGGTGACGCCCTCGCTGCGTGACCGGCTGAAGGACTGCGCCATCTTCCCCGAGCCCAGGTTCAGCGACCACGCGCCCTACCTGGTGGAGTACGCATGAGCCTGGCCGCGCGCCTGCAGGCCGGCCTGCGCCCCTACCTGCAGCGCGAACCGCTGGCCGCGCTGGCGCTGGGCATTTCGTCGGGCTTTCCCTACGCGATGATCGGCGCCACCCTCACCACGCGCCTGGCCCAGGACGGCATCGACAAGAAGGCGGTGACGGCGTTCTCGCTGGCCTTCCTGGTCTACAACTTCAAGTTCCTGTGGGCGCCGCTGGTCGATTCGGTGCGGCTGCCGTTGCTGGGCCGCCTGGGCCAGCGCGTGTCGTGGCTGGTCCTGGCCGGAACGCTGGCGATGCTCGCCGTGGCCTGGCTGGCGGTGCTCGACCCCAAGGCCGACCTGGCGCTGTTCGCGCTGGCGGCGGTGGCGGTGGGTGCGGCCGGCGCGACGTACGACATCGTGATCGACGCCTACCGCATCGAAACCCTGAAACCCGAGCAGCTGGGCGTGGGCTCGGGCATGTCGCAGTACGGCTGGCGCATCGGTTCGGTGGCGGCGGGCTCGCTGGCGCTGTACGTGGCGGCGCGCCACGGCTGGACGCTGGCTTACCTGCTTTGCGCGGCCTTCGCGCTGCCGGCGATGCTGGCGGGCCTGGTGATGGGCGAGCCGGCGCGGCACGTGGTGGTGTCGGCGCACCGCGGCCTGCGCCAGGCGTGGGAGGCCACGGCCGGCCCGCTGCTGGAGTTCTTCCGCCGCCGCGGCGCCTTCCTGGTGCTGCTGTTCGTGCTGCTGCACAAGATCGGCGACACGCTGGCCAACCTCACGCTGCGCCTGCTGCTCAACGACC
The DNA here is from genome assembly GCF_003024235.1 of Arenimonas caeni. Classification (GTDB taxonomy): domain Bacteria; phylum Pseudomonadota; class Gammaproteobacteria; order Xanthomonadales; family Xanthomonadaceae; genus Arenimonas; species Arenimonas caeni. The sequence continues at coordinate 77,847 of NZ_KZ679095.1, forward strand.
TGGGCTTCAGCAACGACGAGATCGCCACCTACGACGTGGGCTTCGGCTTCGTGGCCATGCTCGCGGGCATTTTCCTGGGCGGCATGATGTACGCGGCCATCGGCATGAAGCGCTCGGTGCTGGTGGCGCTGGTGCTGATGGCCATTTCCAACCTCAGCTTCGCGCTGCTGGCGCACGTGGGCCACTCCAATGCGCTGCTGGCCTTCACCATCGGCTTCGAGAACCTGGCCAGCGGCATCGGTGGCGTGGTCGTGGTGGCCTACCTGTCGGCGCTGTGCAACCTGGCCTTCACCGCCACCCAGTTCGCCCTGCTGTCGGCGGCGGCCAGCGTGGTCGGCCGCCTGGTCACGGGCACCACCGCCGGCGCGCTGATCGAGCAGATGGGCTACGTGAACTTCTACGTGCTCACGACCCTGGTGGCGTTGCCGGGCGTGCTGCTGTACCTGTTCATGCTGCGGGCCGGGCTGGTGGAGCAATCGCTGGGCAATGCCGGATACCGCGGCAACGACGGCTGAACCAGAGGCTTGCAGTCCCGGGCCAGCGCCGTATGCTGGTTGTCCCCCCGAGGACCGAGGCCATGGCCGACTTCCTGTTGCGCGACATCGACGAGCGTGTGGCCGAGCGCATCAAGGAGATGGCGCGGCAAAAGGGCTGGCCGCTCAACGACGTCATCCTGCACCTGATCAAGCAGGCCCTGGGCATCATCGAGCCCGAGCCGGCGCCCGAGCCGGGCGACATCGCCCGCCTCACCGGCTCCTGGAACGACGACGAGAGCCGCGCCTTCGCCGAGGCGATGGCGGCGCTCAACTCCCTGCCGGACGACGCGCCGGCCTACATGAAGCCGGAAAAGGACAAGCCGGGCGGCTAGACCCGGTGGATCGCGCCCAGCACGCGCGGGCCGCGTGCGCCCGTGACCGCCGGCAGGTTGCCGGGGCGTCCGGCCAGGGTTTCCCGGGCCAGCCAGGCGAAGCCCGCGGCTTCAACGAAATCCGGATCCAGGCCGTGCGCGGCCGTGCTCTCGACCGCGACGCCGGGCAGGCGCGCGGCCAGGCGCTGCATCAGCAGCGGGTTGTGCACGCCACCGCCGCAGGCCAGCAGCCGCGCGCAGGCGGGCATCTCGCGCCGCAGGGCGTCGGCCACGGTGGCGGCAGTCAGTTCGCACAGCGTGGCCTGCACGTCGGCCGGTGACTGCGTGCCGAGCCGCGCGCGCAGCCACTGCAGCTGGAACTGGTCGCGGCCGGTGCTCTTGGGCGGCGGCAGCGCGAACCAGGGCTCGGCCAGCAGGGTCGCCAGCAAGGCTTCGTCGACGCGGCCCTCGCGCGCGAAGGCGGCGTCCCTGTCATAAGGCTGGCTGCGGTGCTCGAGGCACCAGGCGTCCATCAGGCCGTTGGCCGGGCCGGTGTCGAAGCCGCGCACGTCGCCGGCGCGCGGCATCAGGCTGAGATTGGCGATGCCGCCGAGGTTGAGCACGGCGCGGTCCTCGGCGGGATCACGCAATACCGCGGCGTGGAAGGCCGGCATCAGCGGCGCGCCCTGGCCGCCGGCGGCGACGTCGCGGCGGCGGAAGTCGGCCACGGTGGTGATGCCGGTGCGTTCGGCGATGACGCTGGCATCGCCGAACTGCTGGCTGAAGGGCGCGGCGCCGGTGGGGTCGTGGCGCAGGGTCTGGCCGTGCGAGCCAATGGCGGTGACGTCGCCGGGCGCCACGCCCGCGTCGGCCAGCGCCTGCTGCGCGACCGCGGCGAAGGCCTGGCCGAGCCGGGTGTCGAGCCGGCCGACCTCGTCCAGGCTGAGGCGGGCTTCGGCCTGCGACAGCCGCAGCACGTCGTCGCGCAGGGCAACGGGCAGCGGATAGGTGCGCCCGAACAGCACCCGGAGCGTCGGCTCGAACCGCACCAGGGCGGCATCGATGCCGTCGGCGCTGGTGCCGGACATCAGGCCAAGAAAAAGCCCGCCGTCGGTGACGGCGGGCGCGTTCGCGCTTGCCTGCACGGGCATGGGCTCAGCGGGCGGCGAGGCGCACGCCCTCGATGCGCTTGAGCTGGGCCATGGCCGGCGCGGTGGCGGCGCGGAAGGCCGCCAGTTCGGCGCCGACCAGCGGATCGGGCTTGGGCATCGTGACCGTGAGCGGATCGCGGTGGGCGCCATTGACGCGGAATTCGTAGTGCAGGTGCGGGCCGCTGGCCAGGCCGGTGGCGCCGACGTAGCCGATGGTGCTGCCCTGCTGCACGCGCGAGCCGACCTTGTAGTTGCCCAGGCGCGACATGTGCGCGTAGAGCGTGGTGTAGCCGCGGCCGTGGTCGATGATGATGGTCCTGCCGTAGCCGTTCTGCCAGCCGGCGAAGGCGACGCGGCCATCGCCCGCCGCCATGATCGGCGTGCCGGTGGAGGCGGCGTAGTCGACGCCCTTGTGCGCGCGCACCGTGCCCAGCACCGGGTGCTTGCGGCGCGGGTTGAAGCGCGAGCTGATGCGGGCGAACTCGATCGGCATGCGCATGAAGCCCTTCTTCAGCGGCCGGCCGGTGAGGTCGAAGTACTCCATCTTGCCGTTGCGCTCGAAGCGCAGGGCGGTGAACTCCTTGCCGCGGTTGTTGAAGCTGGCGGCCACCACGCCGCCGCTGCGCAGCCGCTCGCCGTCGCGCCAGACTTCCTCGTAGACGACCTGGAAGCTGTCGCCGACGCGCAGGTCCTGGGTGAAGTCGATGTCGTAGGAGAAAGCATTGGCCATCTGGTTGATGACCGCCGGGCCCAGGCCGGCCTTCTCGCCGGCGGCGTAGAGCGAGCTGTCGATCTCGCCGCTGGCGATCATCAGGCGTCGCTCGAGCGGGCGTTCGATGACGTTCTCGACGAACTTGCCTTCCTCGAGCCGGATCTCGACCCGGGCCGCCTCGTCGCGCTCGAAGGACAGCCCGCGCAGGCGGCCCTGTTCATTGATGTCGAAGGAAAGCTCGGCGCCGGCGCGCACGCGCGAGAGCGCCTTGTCGGCGCTGGGCAGCTCGAGCACGGCAAGCATGTCGCCGGCCGGAACGCCGACCTGCTCGAACACCGCGCCCAGGGTCTGGCCACTGCGCACGGTCACCACCTGCCAGGCCGGCTCGGCCAGGCTGGCTGCGGCGGCGGGCAGCGCACTCGGGGGCAGGACCAGGTCGATCGTGGTGAGGTGGGCGTTTTCGTCCTGGCCGCGCATCGCGGCGGCGAAACCGGGGATGATGGTGGCGACCAAGATGGCCAGGGCGGCGTAGACGCTGGCCAGGACCCAATGTTCGCGGGACCAGCGGGACGGGGAAAAGTGGTGGCGCTGTTGCAAGGGCTGTCCCCGCGCAGGATCGATGTCAGGCTACGATAACCAGCAGGAAATAACGCCGTCAAACCCTTGTTGCGGCTGGATTTTTCCGGCCGCCCGCTTTAACTTTAGGTTAACCTTCGTTTAACGCCGCCGACCGGCGCGGCCGCCCCCACGGAACACCTCCATGTACGACCTGCAAGCCTCCCTCGAACTGATCGGCCGCGGCGCCGAGGAGATCCTCAAGCCCGAGGACCTGGCGGCGCGCCTGAAGGAGGGGCGGCCCCTGCGCGTGAAGGCCGGCTTCGACCCGACCGCCCCCGACCTGCACCTGGGCCATACGGTGCTGCTCAACAAGATGCGCCAGTTCCAGGACCTGGGCCACCGGGTGGTCTTCCTGATCGGCGACTTCACCGGGATGATCGGCGACCCGACCGGCAAGAGCGCCACCCGCCGGCCGCTGACCCGGGAGGATGTGCTGGCCAACGCCCAGACTTACGCCGACCAGGTCTTCAAGGTGCTCGACCGCGACCGCACCGAGGTGCGCTTCAACTCCGAGTGGTTCGGCCAGATGACGGCGGCCGACATGATCCGCCTGGCCGCGCAGCACACCGTGGCGCGCATGCTCGAGCGCGACGATTTCGCCAAGCGCTACGCCGGCCAGCAGCCGATCGCCATCCACGAGTTCCTCTATCCGCTGGTGCAGGGCTACGACTCGGTGGCGCTGCAGGCCGACGTCGAACTCGGCGGCACCGACCAGAAGTTCAACCTGCTGATGGGCCGCGGCCTGCAGGAGCACTACGGCCAGAAGCCGCAGGTGGTGCTGACCATGCCGCTGCTCGAGGGCCTGGACGGCGTCAACAAGATGTCCAAGTCGCTGGGCAACTACATCGGCATCGACGAGCCGGCCATCGACATCGTCACCAAGGCCATGAAGATCGGCGACGAGCTGATGTGGCGCTGGTACGAGCTGCTGAGCTTCGAAACCTCGCTGGCCGAACTGGCCACCATGAAGGCCGACATCGCCTCCGGCGCGCTCAACCCGCGCGACGCCAAGCTGCGGCTGGCGCGCGAGCTGGCGGCGCGTTTCCACGGCGCCGCTGCCGCCGAGCAGGCCGTGGCCGGCTGGCATGCCGTGGTGCGCGGCGAGGGCGATACCTCGCTGCTGCCGCTGGCCGAGCTGCCGGCGCCGGCCGAGGGGCTGCGCATCGCCGCGCTGCTGGTGGCCGCCGGCCTGGCCGGCAGCAACTCGGAAGGCAACCGCAAGCTCAAGGAGCGGGCGGTGCGCATCGACGGCGAGGTGTTCGAGGACGGGCAGCGGCTTTTCGCGCCCGGATTCGAGGGCGTGCTGCAGGTTGGCAAGCGCAATTTCGCCCGCATCCGCCTGGTCGGGGGTGGCTGAAACCGCGGCAAAACACGAAGTGCTTGCGTTCCGTCGCGGGGCCCGCTTAGGATTCGCGCCCCGCTGATCCCGGCCACGTGCCGCGGAGTAGTCGGGCGGCAAGAAAATCCCCTCCACAGGGTGTTGACGAACCGCCAAACTGCTGTATCATGTGCGGCTCCCTCGGGTGAAACGCCCGGCACGGGAAGAAGGTCGGA